>DATFMH010000143.1:0-7010 GCA_035267045.1 Balneolales bacterium | reverse complement strand
CGTTTCTACGATTAAACCTATTTGTGAAGTTTGACCTGAGGAAGCTGCTGGACAAGCCCTTTGAGCCCGCGAGAGGGCGAAATGGCCCCGATCTACTACAAGGAGTCTTGTTTGAATGGGGGGATTGATTTTCGAGCAGTGGTAAAATCTGTCCAAGACTGACAGAAACAACGAAATTTCTTACATTCTAAAACGTTTTGGACAGCTGTGAAAAAACCTATAATATTGAGTCAAGATAGAAGCAAATAACTAGAATGTTCTACAAATTGTCATATTATTATGTAATATCAGGAGGTTACCAAAACCTATACTATCGGATAATTAATTTAGTTTCTGATTTCTAACATCAATCTAATCTTATCCTATCCGCAATTTATTTCTGTCTGAATTGGGATTGGTGGGATCCAAGGATGAGTGGATTGGGAATTCTCATCTGTTAACCCCGGTAATCTAAATTCTAACAATTTCTTTTCCAATATATCACAATGTTGATAACCCAATAACCCAATAACCCAATAACTCCAAATGCCATGCTCCATGCTAAATCATGTAATATTATAAAACCTGACTTTTTCCTTGAAATAAGGTACAAACACCCTTCTTAACGCTTCCTGATCCGGTTGTTCCAGATCAGGATCTTTCTTTATAAGAGTAGTAGCCTCATCTTTTGCTTTGATGAGCAATTCCTGATCCTGTAGAATATCCGCAACGTTAAAATCGGGAAGGCCGCTTTGTTTGGTCCCCAGGAAATCACCCGGGCCCCTGAGTTTCAGATCCACTTCGGCTATTTTGAAACCATCGTTTGATTCAGCCATTGTTTTGAGCCGAATTTTTGCCTCCTTACTTTGCTTAACATCGGTCATAAGGATACAAAAGCTTTGCCGCGGACCGCGACCAATTCGTCCTCTCAGCTGATGCAACTGTGACAATCCGAATCGCTCCGCGTGTTCAATAATCATGACAGAAGCATTGGGAACGTCAACACCGACTTCGATAACGGTTGTGGACACCAAAATCTGCAGATCATTATTGATAAATGCCCGCATGACCTCATCTTTATCCTCACTTTTCATACGCCCGTGAAGCAAACCGACAGAGTATCCGGGAAAACGTTTTTGAATATGCTCATAACCCATAGTGGCATCTTTCAAATCCAGTGCTTCGGACTCTTCAACCAATGGATATACGATATAAGCTTGTCCTCCATCGGCCAGTATTTCTTGAAGAAACCGATATACTTTCTCCCGGCTTTTTTCTCCTCTAACGGCTGTCTTAATGGGTTTTCGGCCGGCAGGCAATCCTTTTATTAGGGATACATCCAAATCTCCGTAAAGGGTCATGGCAAGAGAACGGGGAATAGGAGTGGCCGACATCACCAGGATATGGGGATAGTCACCTTTTTCAAGAAGATTAGCTCTTTGCAAAACACCAAACCGGTGTTGTTCATCTATCACGGCCAGTCCCAGCTTTGCAAACTGCACTTCTTTCTGAATGATAGCATGCGTTCCGACCACTATCTGGCAGCCTCCCGATTGAATATCTGTCAGTATATCCCGACGCAGTGTGGTTTTCTGATTACCTGTAAGAAGACGCACATTGATATTCAATGGTTTCAGGTATTCATTCAGAGTCCGATAATGTTGCTCGGCAAGAATCTCGGTAGGTGCCATAAAGCTGGCCTGGTAGCCATTATCCAGTGCCATGAGCATGGCGCCAATAGCAACAACGGTCTTCCCGGCTCCTACATCACCTTGTATGAGTCTGTTCATCTGTTTGCCGGATCGTACATCTTTTTTTATCGCTGAAAGGGACTGCTTTTGACCTTCAGTCAGTGTAAAGGGGATCACTTCATTAAAAAAGCGGTGTGTATATTCTCCTAACTGTTCAAAAATTATACCGGTGTGTCTCAATTTGATTCGTTGTTTGAGTTTGGCCATACTTAGTTGAAACAGAAATAACTCTTCGAACTTAAACCGGTATAAAGCGGCATAAAAGTTTTTTGTGTCAGTTGGGGTATGGATCATTTTATATGCACTGTCACGATCCGGCAGGTGATATTTTTGTAATAAATAGGAGGGAAGAAATTCTTTTATCCGGGTGGACTGAAGGATTTGTTTAATCCATCCCTGAATCAACGGACTGGTGATGTAGGTTTTCTTAAAGAATGTAGATCCTGGATAAACAGGTACAATATTAGCGACCTTATGTATGTCGGAACTATCCGATAGTTTTTCCGTGTCCGGATGAGCAATGGTAAGGTATCTGCCGTATTGTTTGACAGTTCCATAAAATGCAACGAGTTGACCCTTTTTGAAAAATTTTTGAAAATAGGAGACCCCTTTAAACCAAACACCTTTCAGCCGGCCCGAATCATCTTCGATGGTAACTTCAAGACGTTTCTTGTTCCTGTAACCCACCACCTCAATAGATATTACATTACCAATCACGGTGACAGCATCACCAAAACCCGATAAAACCGCAATAGGCGACACCCTGGATCGGTCGATAAGTCGCCTCGGGAAAAAATTAATTAAATCTTCCGGGCTATGGATTCCATATTGGTTCAGTGCCTGAAGACGCTTATCACTTACCCCTTTTAACTCATTTAATTTCACAGTAATTGATATATTGTTATATAACAGTATTATAATTTTTAATGGTATAAATCGGCATAATCATGTGGTATTTACCTCTTAAGCTCAAAAGTTAGTTGTTTTCGGTATAATAATTAAGAAAATATTTGGAATAGATCACATAGATTCCTTATATTTTCAAGCTCTGATAAAACAGTAAACAAAACCAGAGAAATAAGTGCCAACAATACAACAATTAGTAAGAAAAGGTAGAAAAAGTAAGGTCAGTAAAACAACTGCACCTGCTCTACAAAATTGTCCTCAAAGAAGAGGTGTTTGTACGCGTGTATATACCACGACTCCGAAGAAGCCGAATTCGGCTCTTCGTAAAGTAGCCCGTGTGCGTTTAACAAACGGAATTGAAGTAACAGCATATATTCCTGGTGAAGGTCATAACCTCCAGGAACACAGTATCGTCCTTATTCGTGGTGGACGTGTAAAAGACTTGCCGGGTGTTCGATATCACATCATTCGTGGTACATTGGATACCGCTGGTGTAGATGAGCGTCGGCAGGGAAGAAGTTTGTATGGTACCAAAAGGCCTAAGAAATAATTAACGAATTTTAGTGTAGTCTAGAATGCGAAGAAAAACAGCAGAAAAGCGGATTGTCAAAACAGATCCTCAATTTGGAGATCTTCAAGTTGCGCGTTTTGTAAACTATTTGATGAAAAATGGTAAAAAAAATGTAGCGCGTAAAATTCTGTATCAGGCTTTCGAGATCATCGAAGAAAAAACAGGCCAACCTGGTGTGGAAGTATTTCGTACCGCTTTAAATAATGCGGCCCCTGTCGTTGAAGTTAGAAGCCGGAGAGTCGGTGGGTCAACTTATCAGGTGCCGGTTGAAGTGCGGCCTGAAAGAAGCTCAGCACTCGGTATGCGGTGGATAATACAGGCAGCTAAAAACAGAAATGATAAGTCTATGGCAATCAGGTTGTCTCGGGAATTAATGGACGCTTCCAATAATGAAGGCGGCGCTATAAGGAAGAAAGACGAGACGCATCGCATGGCTGAAGCCAATAAGGCATTTGCACACTTCAGATTTTGAATAAAATCCTTTTAAGGCAATGGCGGAAACTAAGACCAAAACATTAGATCAACTTACAAGAACAAGGAATATCGGCATCATGGCTCATATTGATGCCGGTAAGACGACGACCACAGAGCGTATCCTTTATTATACCGGTATCAATTACCGGATAGGTGAAGTGCATGAAGGTGGTGCCACAATGGACTGGATGGACCAGGAGAAAGAACGTGGTATTACGATTACTTCGGCTGCAACAACCTGTTTCTGGAAAGATCATCGAATTAACATTATTGACACACCCGGTCACGTGGACTTTACCGTTGAGGTAGAGCGTTCTCTTCGTGTTCTCGATGGTGCTGTAGGAGTTTTTTGCTCTGTAGGCGCGGTACAACCCCAATCTGAGACAGTTTGGCGTCAGGCTAATAAATATAAGGTACCCCGTATCGCATTTGTCAATAAAATGGATCGCGTGGGAGCTGATTTTTTTAATGTCATCGACAAGATGGATGAAAAACTCAAAGCAAATCCCGTTCCCCTGCAAATACCCATTGGTAAAGAAGATTATTTTAAAGGTGTTATTGACCTCGTTAATATGAAAGCCATTATATGGCATGACGAAGAACTCGGGGCAAAATTTGATGTTGTTGATATTCCCGACGATCTCGTTGAGCAGGCCGATGAATACCGTAAAATTATGATTGAAGCGATAGCTGATCAAAATGACGTATTGATGGAGAAGTACCTGATGGAAGAAGAAATCAGCGTCGATGAAGTTAAGGACGCAATCAGGGAAGCAACTCTGAGCCTGGATATTACACCCGTTTTATGTGGTACTGCTTTTAAAAATAAAGGTGTGCAACCGTTATTGGATGCTATTGTCAGTTATCTGCCTTCACCGGTAGATGTGCCGGCTGTAACCGGGGTTGATCCGAAAGATGAAGAAATAACACTTGAAAGACACCCGAGTTATGACGAGCCTTTCGCTGCATTAGCCTTCAAAATTGCAACCGATCCCTATGTTGGAAAATTGACATTTATTCGTGTCTATTCTGGTCAACTTAAAGCCGGTTCCTATGTATTAAACACTACAACCGGTAAAAAGGAACGTATCGGCCGCTTGTTAAAAATGCACGCCAACAGTAAAGAAGATATTAAGATTGTAAGAGCTGGTGATATTGCTGCTGCGGTAGGTATCAAAGAAGTTAAGACTGGTGATACTCTCAGTAGCGAAGACGGCCCGATCATTCTCGAGCAAATGGTATTTCCTGAGCCGGTTATTAAACTTGCGGTTGAGCCAAAAACAAAAGCTGATAATGATAAATTGACAGTTGGATTGGCTAAACTTGCTGAAGAGGATCCCACTTTCCGTGTAAGCATGGATGAGGAAACCGGTCAAACGACAATCGAAGGAATGGGTGAGCTTCACCTTGAGATTATTATCGACCGTTTGAAAAGAGAATTTAAGGTTGAAGCGAATGTCGGTAATCCACAGGTTTCCTATCGCGAATCTATCACAAAAACTATTACCCACCGTGAATTGTATAAGAAACAAACCGGTGGTCGTGGTAAATTCGCAGATATGACCTTCGAACTTTCACCGCTTGAAGGCCATACCGGATTTGAATTTGTAGATGAGATTAAAGGCGGATCCATACCCCGCGAATTTATCAGCTCTGTAGAAAAGGGTGTTAAACAGGGTATGGAAAACGGTGTACTAGCCGGTTATCATGCCGAAGGTTATAAAGTACGTCTATATGACGGATCGTACCACGATGTCGACTCGGATCAGTTAAGTTTTGAGCTTTGTGCTCGGGGAGCTATCCGGGAAGCCTCAAAAAAAGCCGGACCTATTTTACTGGAACCGGTTATGAGCGTGGAAGTAATAACCCCGGAAGACTACATGGGTGATATTATTGGTGACCTGAACAGTCGTAGGGGAATGATAGAAAAAATGGAAAATAATCCCGACGGGTCTGTAGTTAAAGCACTCGTTCCACTTTCTGAAATGTTCGGATATTCAACACAATTGCGTTCTATTTCTCAGGGACGTGCCGTCTACTCCATGGAGTTTGACAAGTATGTTCCTGTTCCCGAACAGGTAGCTCAGAAAATCATAGAAGATAAAGCCTAATAACGAATTTAATAAAAAAGGATATTAGCAATGGCAAAGGAGACATTTGAACGCAGCAAACCACACGTCAATATTGGAACTATTGGACACGTAGACCACGGTAAGACAACGCTGACGGCAGCGATTACCAAGGTATTGTCCGGCAAATATGGCGGATCCGCCAAAGCATTTGACGAAATAGACAACGCTCCCGAAGAGCGGGAACGAGGAATCACGATTGCTACGGCACACGTAGAATATGAGACCGAGAATCGTCACTACGCTCACGTGGACTGTCCGGGTCACGCCGACTATGTCAAGAACATGGTAACCGGGGCGGCCCAGATGGACGGGGCCATACTGGTAGTAGCGGCCACAGACGGCCCAATGCCACAGACCCGCGAGCACATTTTGCTGGCGCGTCAGGTCGGGGTACCGGCAATGGTCGTATTCATGAACAAAGTGGACCTGGTCGACGATGAGGAACTCCTGGAACTGGTGGAACTGGAAATTCGCGAGCTATTGGACCGCTATGAATTCCCAGGCGATGAAATTCCGATCATACAGGGTTCAGCCCTTGGCGCGCTCAATGGCGAGGCCAAATGGGAAGAAAAGATCGTCGAACTCATGCAGGCTGTTGATGATTATGTACCGACTCCCGAGCGGGATGTGGACAAACCCTTCCTGATGCCGATCGAGGATATCTTCTCGATAACCGGACGGGGAACGGTAGCCACGGGCCGTATCGAGCGGGGCATTATCAAGCTCAACGAGGAAGTGGATATCGTCGGGATGCGTCCGGACAAGATGAAATCGGTGGTTACCGGAATCGAGATGTTCCGTCGCCTGCTCAACGAAGGCCAGGCCGGAGACAATGCCGGATTGCTGCTGCGCGGGATCGAGAAGAAAGATCTGATCCGCGGAATGGTCGTTTGTAAGCCGAACAGCGTAACCCCGCACACGAAATTCAATTGCGAGGTCTACGTACTGAGTAAAGATGAAGGAGGCCGGCATACCCCGTTTTTCAAAGGGTATCGCCCCCAGTTTTACTTCCGTACGACGGATGTGACCGGAGTCGTGGAATTACCCGACGGAGTAGAGATGGTCATGCCGGGCGATAATGTAAACCTTGCAGTCGAATTGATCCAACCGGTGGCCATGGAGGAAGGCTTGCGCTTTGCTATCCGTGAAGGTGGCCGTACCGTAGGTGCCGGTGTGGTAACAAAAATTATTGAATAA
>DATFMH010000142.1:0-2132 GCA_035267045.1 Balneolales bacterium | reverse complement strand
GTTGAAAATATTACAACTAAAGACCATCAGGCATTTCTTACTAAAAATTCACGTTTTACCCGGGGAATGAATATCCGGAAACAAGGCCAGGATTTGGTGGAAGGTAAAATTGCTCTTCATAAGAATACCAAATTACAAAGCCACCATATTGCTGTTGCGGCATCGTGCGGAAAGAAGAACGTTAAAGTTTACAGACCATTACGAATCGGCATCCTGGCAACAGGTGATGAATTAGTGGATATAGACACCACACCGCAGGTCGACAAGATCCGGTGCTCGAATTTGTACTCATTGTTATCAGCTGTTAAGGAGATGAATATGACGCCGGTAAACCTGGGTATCGTCCATGATAACAAACAGGTAATCTATGACAAGATGAGAGACGCCCTCAACAGTGATCTTGATATCCTAATAACGACAGGCGGGGTCTCGGTCGGGAAGTATGATTATGTGAAAGAAATACATCAAAAACTGGGCATCAATATTCTTTTTCATGGAGTGATGATAAAACCCGGTAAACCGACCTTATTCGGGATCTACGAGAATGACTCAAAAAAGACGCTTGTATTTGGTTTGCCGGGAAACCCGGTTTCGAGCCTGGTCAATTTCATCCTTTATGTGCGCCGGAACATCAATAGCCTGTTCCATTTTCAAGAAGAAGAGACCATAATAGCAGTTCTTGAAGATAATTTGAGTAAAAATGACTCCAAACGTCATTTCATGCGTGGACTTCACTCGTATGATGACAAAGGAACTTATCATGTACATACGATCGGTTCCCAATCATCAGGAAATTTAGCTGAAATGGGAAAGGCAAATTGCCTCATCATTGTTGAAGAAGAACGTATAAATCCCAAGAAAGGAGAATCCGTCAGATGTATGAAAATATAACCGGAATCATTTTATCCGGTGGTAAAAGTTCACGAATGGGGGAAAATAAATCCCTTTTAAAAATCGGTGATAAGACAATCATCGAAAAGATGGTCGATCTGATGCAATTCCTTTTTAATGATGTCATCCTGATAACCAATGACCCGGGTGTTTATGCGTTCTTATCGATTCCAATGTACCAGGATATCTATCCCGGACTGGGACCTTTATCCGGTATTCATTCGGGATTAACTCATACAAATACCGAAAGGAATTTTATCATCTCCTGTGATATGCCTTTAATGAGTCCGGAAATGATCCGGTATCTCGTTGATTATCCAACACCGAAATTAATAACCATATCAAAAGCTGAAGGATTTGTGCAACAGTTATGCGGCGTATACTCTAATAAATGTTTGGCAACGTCCGAAAATATTCTTACAGCACCTCGAAATGGAGATATGAGAAATCCGGATCAAAAGAAACGGGGTTGTAAAGTCTTACAGCTTGCCCGTGAATTCGATGCGGAGATCATCGATGCTGAAATCCTTCCCTTTTATCACCCCGATTTATACTTCAATATGAATAAGCGGGATGATTATGAATATGTCCTAAGAATAGAACGCTGATAAATGCTCAGCCAGGTGGATCCCGTAAAAATGTTATGAGATAATGAACAGGTTCTTGTTCTTCATTGCCCCGGACTTTAGGCCAGGGATATAAAAGAATGCTATAAATATTATTAGGGCTTCAGCCCTCTCTGAAATTATGTTTTACTCCTTAATCCCCGGCCTGAAGGCACGGGGCAAATATGTATTTTTAATATTTTGGAATATTATGACGGGACACAGAGTGTCCACTCTACTTTGCACGGCAGAGCCCGGCAACGAGAGATTTGCCTTCTGCATTTTGCCTTTTGCCCTTCTGCCCTTCTGCCCTTCTGCCCTTTTATCTCGTGATGGGGCTCTGCCCCTTCACGCAGAGAATGAGGCTCTGCCTCAAACTTGAAACCACAGGCCAGAACCCTGTGATGAGATATAAATTTGAATAGCTTCGGGTGTAACCCGGAGAATAGATCAGTGATCAGTAAGCAGTTACAGTAAACAATGTGTTGGTTGCCAGTATTCATTGCCCGTGCCTTCAGGCCGGGGATTAATAGAATTGACAAAATATTAAAAAGGACTAAAGCCCTGACAATAAATGCTGTATTTTCTAACCACTGGCCTAAAGGCCAGGGCAATTATTTGTTATTAAATAAAATT
>DATFMH010000141.1:0-13244 GCA_035267045.1 Balneolales bacterium | reverse complement strand
GAGATTGTCGTTTTGTTTGCCTGAGAGATAATATTACTGATCTAATGTAACGTTTCTTCCTGCCATTCGTCTACCTTACAGAGTGGACATTCAAGAATTCAAATATCACATTCTTCCGATGAAGGACAAGCTGTACCGGCTGGCCCTGGCCATATTGCACAATAAGGAAGAAGCCGAAGACGCTATGCAGGATGTCATGGTTAAACTCTGGAATCAGAGAAGCCGGTTGAATAATCTCAGAAATTATGAGGCTTTTGTAATGACAGTAACCAGGAATCTTTGTTTGGATAAAATGAGAGCCTACGGATATAAAAACAGAAGCGACGCCGATGTCCATACGATGAGTTTGGTATCCGGCATGCCAACCCCGTCAAAAAATATAGAGTTAATGGATAGTATGCAGGTTATGAAAAAGGCTATAGAAAATCTGCCGGAGAAACAACGGGTGGTCATCCATTTAAGGGATGTTGAGCATTATTCTTTTGAAGAAATCAGCGATATCACGGGAATAAAGAATACTACATTACGGGTGATCCTCTCCCGTGCACGCAAGAATGTCAGGGAAGCATTTATAAAGGTTCAGGATTATGAAAACAGAAAAAATTAAAGAACTGTTAGAGCGGTATTACGAAGGCGATACCACGTTGGAAGAAGAGCAATTACTCAGGGAGTTCTTTGCGGGTGATGAGATCCCTGAACAATTCAAATCGCATGCCGTGCAATTTACTTATTTCGATAAGGTGCATGACGAGAAGCAATCGATCACGGATGAAAAACTCTTTGGTAAAATTGACGCATCCAATCCGGGAAACAGTACAACGATATTTAGTTTACCATTGACCAGGAATATATTCCGGGTTGCAGCCTCCGTCGCATTCCTTGTAATCGGTTTTGCCGCAGGTGCCTGGTATAGTCAACATCCCGAAAACAACGAAATATCGTTGAATAAAATTCAGGCAAATAACCAGGTATCACATGTATTCACACATTTTCAGAAAGCTTCGGCAAGCGAACAGATCAAGCTGATCAGTCAGGTGAGTCAACGGTCTAATACGAATGAAAAAGTACTGCAGGCGTTAATTTATACGCTTAACAACGACGACAATGTTAATGTCCGGATGGCAGCTGCTGAAGCCCTGTTTCATTTTAAGAAAGAACAACCGGCACGTGAGGCTCTCATACAGGCATTGAAGCGTGAAACAGATCCTAATATGCAGATTACATTGATCGACATGCTGGTGAAAATGAGGGAGAAGAAAGCAGTGAATGTGATGCAGGTATTGTTGATGAAAAATCACCTGGATAAGATCGTCAGAAACGAACTGGAACAAGGTATCGGAATTCTTTCATAAAGAAATTCATAAACAGACAACTATAACGATAAGGATCATTATGAAAAAGGCAGGCGTATTATTAGTGCTTATATTGACTTTTTCCGCGATGGCGAATGCACAGCAATTCAAACGGAAACTGGCTAATGCACCCGGTAACAAAATAACGGTAACGCTGACCCACAGCGATTTTAATATTAAGGGATATAACGGAAATGAAATTGTAATCGACGCGGAAGGTTATAAACCGCCACCGTCACGGGCAAAAGGATTGCACGCCCTCTATAACTCGGCTGTTGATAATACCGGTATCGGGTTGCAGGTTAAAGAAGAAAATGGTGTTCTTCATATCATAAAAGCATCACGTGAAGACATTCATTATACAATCAAAGTGCCCTCCAAAGTGGCCCTGACGCTCAATCAGGCAACATGGGGAGGCAGCGATATTAATGTCTCGGACATGACAGGTGAAGTAGATGTCCATTCCAAAGATTCGGATGTTCATTTAACTAATATCAGCGGACCGGTTATTGCGAACAGCACAAGCGGCGATATCACCATCGTTTTCAGCAGCCTTAATGAATCGAAACCGAGCTCCATTACCGATGTTAGTGGTGATGTGGATATCACGATGCTGCCGGCCTCCAAAGTCAATTTCAAATTGCGCTCTATAACAGGTGAGATCTATACGGATTTTGATATGAAAACAAAATCGTCAGATAAAAATGGGATGAAACAGATTTCATTTGGCAATACGATTGAAAGCGCGATCAATGGAGGCGGCGTGGATATGAATATCAAAACCATTAGCAGCAATATTTATATCCGGAAGAAGAAGTGAAATAAGCATTTAGCTAAGATCAATGAGTTGCGTTATCAGGTGTTTTAAGTTATTGACGGAGCTCGTCTCGAATTCATAGTAACGTATTCATCCAAAATCTTAAAATTATGAAAAATATAGTGATGCTGATCCTTCTGTGGACGGCATATATGGGAAATGTATGTCTGGCACAAAAGGTCGTAACAAAATCATTTGCTTATCAAAAAGGTCAGGAAGTGAAGCTTCATTTAAAATTCGGGAAGCATATTCAGGTCCATGGCTGGAACAAGAATACGGTCGAGGTTAAAACAACATATAAGATTAATAATGGAAAGCTCGATGATGCTTTTATTATTAACAGTGGACATAACTCCAATAGCATCTGGGTCAATACGGATCTGGATGAACATAAGCTGAAAGATGTGAATTGTAATGATTGCAACGGGATTAATAACCATTTCAGTACCTTCAACGGTAATCGTGTTTGTATGGATATAACGTATGAAGTCCGGGCTCCGGCGAAAGCGGTATTGCATATCAATTCGATAAGTGCGGATATGGATATCAAGGGAATGACCGGGCCTGTTTATGCCAGGACCATCAGCGGATTTGTTGATATGAACTGGCCTGCATCTCACGGGGTTCATATATCCATGAAATCCATAAGCGGGGAATTGTATTCGGATTTACCTATTCAATTCGAAAACAAGCATCAAACGACGGCTCCGGTCGGTTATACCCTTCGCGGGACACTAAAAAATGGTGGTCCCGATCTGCATCTTGAATCTATCAGCGGCAATATTTATTTCCGGAAGAAGTGATTAAAAGCATAGTGCAAAATGTGTTGGTGGGCTTCCCTCCGGATGGAGTGGGGCCAATCAAACATAAGTCCCGTGTTCGATGGACACCACCCTAATCGGGTGGAGCCAATCGTATCATCCGCGTAATCCCGCTGATATCATAAATCCCGGAAAACCGGACTCTAATGGTATAAACATATCTTATGAATGTTGTTATTTCTATCTAACCGGCTTTTTCACATCCCGTACCTAACGGCACGGAGGTTTGTTGCCTTTTTATTGCTACCGAGATACTGTACCTGACGGCACAGGAGTATGTAATCAATTATTGGCAGAGATATTCAATGAAATATTGAATAAATGAACCACCCTTCTGGCAAAAGGTATCCAATTGGTTAATAATCGTATTTGTCCCGATAGGGACATCAAATGGGTAGGAAAATAGAAAGCCGCCCGTGTTCCCGTGCCGTCAGGTACGGAATATGAAACCATACGTTTTGATAACAATATGTTGGAGATAATCACCATTTACGTTATGAAACAAAATAATATGTAGGCAAATACAAATTAATTCACATCTATGACGATCTTTTAGTCATTACCTGATGGTATAAGAAAGATTATTGATAAGCTGTTTTAGCGAACTAAAGTATCTGAGAGTACAGAAGTTGGATATCATATTTTGGCAGAGATATTTAGTGAAATATTGAATAAATGAACCGCCCTTCTGGCAAAAGGTATCCAATTGGTTCATAATCGTATTTGTCCCGATAGGGACATCAAATGGGTAGGAAAACAGAAAGGCGCCCATGTTCCCGTACCGTCAGGTACGGAATATGAAACAGTGTTAATAAAGGATTCAATATCATAGCCCTTCCCTCTCAAAAGTCAAAATAATATCAATAAGATATCTGTATATTTTATCATGTAAATTTATTTCTTCAGAAAGTTTGTAACCATTTTGAAAAAATGAAGTGTACCCTAATGAACAGTAAATCTTAACAAACGAAAACTTGAACCAGAAAACTGACAAGGCTGTAATGATGAAAGTCAAATCCGGTGATATTGATCAACTGGGTTTACTCTTTGAGCGTCATAGTAAGCCGCTTTTCGGCTTTTTCTACAGGCTGACAAACAATGCTCCCGTCAGTGAAGACCTGGTTCAGAATGTATTCATGCGTATTCTTCGCTATCGTCACACATTTAACGGTGATGGTAAATTCACCACCTGGATGTATCAAATCGCCCGGAATGTTCATATCGATCATTTTCGAAAAGAAAAAAAGATGGGACAAAAAGACGATTTGATCGACTGGGAGCAAATGCAAAGTGATGGCAGGAATGCTCATGAACAACTGGAACATAAGTCCGACTTCAACTTGTTGAAAAAAGCCATGGCCAGGTTGAGTGTGGAAAAAAGAGAAGCATTAATCCTGAGCAGATTTCAGGGAATGAAGTACGAAGAGATAGCCGATATACAGGATTGCTCTCTCTCAGCTGTGAAAGTCCGGATTTTCAGGGCCATGAACGAGTTGAAAGAGATTGTCGCAAATCTTGAAAAGGAGCACCGTTATGATTGATGAAAAATATATGGATCTGGTAACCGCTTATCTGGACGGGACGCTCGGTAAACAGCAAGAGGCTGAACTGGACGAGTATCTGGAGCGTGGACTTATTGACCGGGATGAATTGCATCGTATGAGCATTTTACAGCATGAGATGCAGGAAATGCCGGTTCCGGAACCATCATCGCGGATGCAAACCGGTTTCATTGATCAACTCGAATCCTTTAAAAAGGAGGCGGCAGGCTGGCAACAGGTATCAGGCTGGGCAGAATGGCTGAACAAGATCAAACAAACATTCATGCTGCCGCGGTTGGCAGTAGGTTTGGCTGTTCTTGTGATCGGTATTGGCATCGGAAGTTTATTCAACACGAATCAGAAATACAAGAAACAGTTGAACCAGCTTTCTCATCAGGTTACTTCCATGCGTGCTATGATGGTGGTAAACATGTTGAACCAGCCGTCGTCATTTGAACGTCTCAAAGCGGTGAATATCAGCAGCACCATTGATCACACAAATGATAAAGTGATCAATGCACTGCTTAAAACGTTGAACAACGATCCGAATGTGAATGTCAGGTTGGCAACTATCGATGTTCTCGTTCAACACGGTTCAGATCCGAGAGTCAGGGAAGGCCTTGTCCGTTCAATCAATCGTCAAAAATCTCCTTTGATACAGGCTGCCCTGGCGGATGCGATGGTAGTGCTTCAGGATACGAGCTCTGTCAAAGAGCTGCGAAAACTTCTCCAACGAAAAGACCTGAATCAGACGGTCAAAACAAAGATTCATTCGAGTATCACTAAGTTATTATAGGAAAACGAATTATGAAGAAAGCAATAGGAATCATCGTAATGATTCTGGCCCTGGTTGGATCGTATCAACTGGCTCTGGCACAGAAATATCAGAAGGTTACAACACATAACCTATCATTCCAAAAAGTTGACGGCAGTCAGGTTATCCGGGTGTATAATATTAATGGAAATGTGAATGTGGAAGGTTATAACGGTAAGCAGGCGGAAGTGAAATCGGAAAAGATAATAGAAGCAAATTCCGAACAAGACAAAGATGAAGGTGTGAGCGAAATGCAGCTAAAAACGGAGAAAGTCGGTAATACGATCCTGGTTTATGTCGATGCACCGTTCATTCACATCCGAAGAGAGGATGATCACATTCATTATAACGTTCGTGATCATGACAGGGATTTTGAATATAAGTTCAATTTTACAATTAAGGTACCTCGTAATACGATCGTTCATGCTTCTACAATTAACAATGGGAATGTTTCCGTTTCGGATGTGCAATCGGTAGTGAATGCCCGGAATGTAAATGGTTCCGTAACGTTAAAAGACGTGGCTGGAAAAACAAATGCTTCTACGGTAAATGGGAAAATAACAGCTACCTATACGTCTAATCCCCAGTCTGAATCGACGTTCCGCACGGTAAATGGAGATATAGATGCCGGTTTTCAAAAAGATTTGTCGGCAGACCTGACATTCAAAACCCTTAACGGAGACGTTTATACGAGTTTCGATAATGCTAAAATTATGCCGGCTAAAATTTCCAAATCGCACAAAAGAATGGGACGGGTAACGAAGTACAAGATAAGTAAGAATCCACCGCTTAGAATTGGTAAAGGTGGACCTGAGTTCCATTTCCATACGTTAAACGGCAATATTTATATCAGAGAAATTAAATAGAAGAACCTCTAAATTCGCATCATAATGAAAATATTAAAGGGATTATCCATCGTTTTTATTGCATTACTGGTCATGGCCGGGTATGGTTATGCTCAATCCGATCAGACACATCAATTGGCTATACCTCTCAGCAACCCCGGTAAACCCGGTCAGTTGAAATGTGATCTTATCAATGGAACTATAAGTGTTTCAGGGTACAATGGTAAAGAAGTTATCATCCGTTATTCCGGCGAACAACGGATCTTCGGAAGACATCACAGCGATGAGGATGTACCCAAAGGGATGCACCGGGTGACAAACAATTCCATGCAATTAGAGGCTAAAGAAGATAATAATACGGTTACCATTAATCCCGGTATCCCGAACAGGTCTCTTACCCTCGATATTCAGGTTCCGAAGAATTTCTCGCTTAACTTAGCGAACGTTAATGGTGGTACGTTGAAAGTGAAAAATGTTGATGGAGAATTTGATATCAGTAATGTGAATGGGAGTATTGAGTTGACGAATGTATCCGGTTCCGTAAATGCCAATACCGTAAACGGAAAGATCATTGCTAATCTTGAGAAGATCAGTAATAATCCGATGGCCTTCACAACCTTAAACGGTAAAGTCGACGTTACGTTACCCGCATCGGCCAAATTTACTGCCAGGATGAAAACCGAGCGCGGGGATATTTATACGGATTTCGATATGAACATGACAAAAGAGAATAAGGCAAAGGTCACGACAACGAAGCAAAATGGTGTATTTAAGGTATCCGTTGATAAATGGATGTATGGAGAGGTCAACGGTGGAGGGCCTGAAATCATCTTTAAAAGCTTTAACGGAGATATTTACATCCGGAAAAAGTAAAATTTTCCTGTAACGTTTTGAGCCGGCATTCGTAATATATTAAAAGAGGCGCTGCCGGCTCTCTTGCTGATCACAATCTAACCCTTAACCAAAAAAATAAGCTTGAAATGAAAGCGATAGTCCTTACTATGCTCGTTTTTCTGGGATGTGTGTGCCCGTTATTAGCTCAAAGTTATAATAAAATCAATTCGTTCAAGGCTTTTCGAACTAAGTCGGCCATTAATGTGGATGGTTTGCTTAACGAGAAAGTATGGAAAAAAGCACCTGTCATAACAAATTTTAAACAACGGGAACCTGTTGAGGGTGCCAGCCCCACTGAAAAAACAGTGGTTAAAGTACTTTACACAAAAGATGCCATTTATGTCGGTGCCAAAATGTATGACAACGCGCCCGACTCCATAATAGCCAAAATTGGCCGGAGGGATGCATCTTTAACAGCTGATGAATTCACGTTCTATATAGATCCTTACAATGACAATCAAACCGGTTTGTATTTTGGAGTTAATGCAGGAGGAACCCGTTATGATGGTACATTATTCAATGATAGCTGGGATGACGATTCATGGGATGGTGTCTGGCAGGGCAAAGCTCATATCGACAGTACGGGCTGGACTGTGGAAATGCGAATCCCTTATTCCCAACTCCGGTTCCAAAAGGAAAAAAGCTATACATGGGGTATTGATTTCAAACGGTTTATTGCACGAAAAAACGAAAAAGATTACCTGAAATATCAACCACGAAACAGCAGTGGTTTTGTATCCCGTTTCGATGACTTAACTGGGATTTCAAGTATTTCACCTGCTCACGATTTTGAAATCATTCCGTATGTAACAACAAAAGCTTCTTATTTACAACATGAGCCAGGTGATCCTTTTAATAAGGGATCGGTTTATGATCTCAATACAGGTGCGGATATAAAAACCAACCTGGGGAGTAATTTGACGGTCAATGCAACCGTTAATCCGGATTTTGGGCAGGTGGAAGTGGATCCGGCTGTTGTCAACCTAAGTGATGTTGAGACCTATTTTCCCGAGAAGCGCCCATTTTTTATTGAAGGCTCCAATTTCTTCAATTTCGGTCGAGGTGGATCGAACGATTATTGGAATTTCAATTGGTGGGGTCCCTCGTTTTTTTACTCCCGCCGTATTGGCCGGGCCCCACAAGGAAGTGTACCGGATAATGCGAATTATGTTAAAAGCCCCGATGGTACTCATATTATAGGTGCTGCAAAGTTAACCGGTCGGTTGAATGGCAATTGGAATGTCGGAGCTTTACAAGCGGTAACAGCATCTGAGAGTGCCAAATATTCCGTGAACAACCGTATTCATTCCATCCAGGTAGAACCTCTGACATATTATGGTGTTGCCCGGGTTCAAAAACAGTTCAATAATGCCAAACAAAGTATCGGTATGATAGGTACGTTGACTGACCGTAGTTTTAACAATAATGCACTTCGAAATGATATCAATAATAGCTCGGGTGTGTTGGGAATAGATGGCTGGACATTTCTGGACAAAGACAGGATGTGGGTCGTCACCGGATGGATGGGCATGAGTCATATAACCGGTACAAGGGAACGTATGCTGAACGTACAGACAAATTCCACACACTATCTGCAACGACCGGATTTAAAACACTACGGCGTTGATAGTTCGGCTACTTCCCTTACCGGTTATGCCGGCCGTGTATGGGTGAATAAACAAAAAGGGAATGTTATTTTTAATGCTGCACTTGGTTTGATTAATCCCAAATTTGATTTGAATGATGTTGGTTTTCTGGCCAGAACAAACATCATTAACAGTCACGCCGGTTTTGGTTATAACTGGACGAATCCGACAAACTGGTATCATTCCCAAATGTTAATCGGCGCATTATTCGGCACATTCGATTTTAATGGCAATAATACGTCGGCAGGTATTTGGGGCAGTTATAGATTGCAGTTATTGAATTATTATTCCTTTCGTTTAAATGTGGCGTTTAATCCTAAAACCATGGACAATCAATCAACACGTGGCGGACCGTTAATGATAAGTCACGGTGGTGCGGAATATGATTTAACCTTTTCATCGGATAGTCGTAAATCAATTGTAGTTTCACTTGGAGCCGGAAATTACCTAAGCAGAGATCATTCGCAACAATGGTACATTCAACCGTCTGTTAAATGGAAGCCTGCGGTAAACCTGTCGATATCAGTTAATCCCAGCTATTCATGGTCGTATGATAAGGCACATTATATCAATACTTTCACCGATCCAACAGCGACTCAAACCTATGATCACCGGTATGTCTTTGCTGTACTGGATCAAAATACCATATCCTCGAGTATTCGTGTAAACTGGACTTTCACGCCAAAGCTAAGTTTACAAATGTATGCACAGCCCCTGATTTCATCGGGAAAATTCACTAACTACAAAGCACTTGCCCGGCCTAAAAGTTATGATTTCCTGGTATTTGGCAAGGACAATGGGTCGACTTTTGATCAACAGAATTATACAGCTGATCCCGATGGTATAGGTCCCGCCAAATCGATGGATTTGGGCAATCCCAATTTCAATTATAAATCATTACGTGGAAATGCCATTCTGCGGTGGGAATATCGGCCAGGATCAACGATCTATTTCGTTTGGACTCAAACACGTACGGATAGCCAGGAAATAGGCCGGTTTGATTTGGGTAATTCATTCCCGAGGCTGATCAATGCACATCCCAATAACATTTTTCTCGTAAAATTTTCTTACTGGTTTAATTTATAGATTTCAGTAGACCCATAAAGCCATTTCCCATAGCAGGGAGTGGCTTTTTTTATAAAAGAAATTAAAAAAACGCTTTTTATAAACTCTTAATACTAAATGGGGACTGGCACTCCTTAATATAAGTCGAATGGAAAATTATAAATTTTCCTAAACATTTATGTTTACATCCCGTAAGAATTTATACAAGTCAAGTTTATAAAAACCCCTAAGCTCTTATTATGTATAAACTTTTATCTGTACTATTTTGTATTGTAGTATCACTGTGTGTGTCAAAAGTGAAAGCCCAGGATAAGACAGGTCCTGTGCAAGCTGTTCGTATTCATAAACCAATTAAGATCGATGGAAAGTTAACGGAAGTTGCCTGGAAGAAAGCTCCTGTTATTACAGGATTGCATGAACTGAATCCGGTTGAGGGAGCGAAGGCTACCGAGAAGTCTGTGATCCGCGTTCTTTATGATAATCATGCTATCTATATAGGGGCTCATTTATATGATACATCTCCTGATTCAATTATTGCACAGTTGGGGCGGCGCGATTCTTATTTAACAGCGGATGAGTTTACCGTTTATCTGGATCCATATAATGATAAACAAACCGGATTCTATTTCGGTGTTAACGCGGCGGGGACAAAAAAAGACGGTACACTTTATGATGATGTACATAGTGATGATTCCTGGGATGGTGTATGGCAGGGTAAAGTTCGCATTGATAAAGAAGGCTGGTCGGTTGAGATGCGCATCCCATATTCTCAATTACGTTTTCAGCAATCGAAAGATTATAAATGGGGAATCGATTTTGAACGGATTATCGCGAGAAAAAATGAAGAAGATTACCTGGTTTATACTCCCAAAAAAGAAAATGGTTTTGTATCGCTCTTTCCTGATTTAAAAGGTGTTCACAAGATTCCCCAAAGCCATGACTTCGAGATCATACCGTATGTTACTACAAAAGCTTCGTACCTGCAGCATGCTTCTGGTGACCCCTTTAATGACGGGTCCAAATATAATATTAACGCCGGTGCTGATCTTCGGACCTCAATAGGAAGTAATCTGACATTAAATGCCACCATTAATCCGGATTTTGGTCAGGCTGAAGTGGACCCGGCCGTAGTTAATCTCAGTGATGTTGAGACATTTTATCCTGAAAAACGTTCCTTTTTTATTGATGGCAGAAACTTTTTTCGGTTTGGCGAAGGTGGAACAACACTTGATTTAAATCTTTTCTGGCCAAGCCCAACCTTCTTTTATTCCAGGCGGATAGGCGGTAAACCCAGAGGCGGGGTACCAGATGCCGATTATGTCAATTATCCAGATGCCACCCATATTATAGGAGCCGCTAAACTAACGGGACGATTGCAAAATGGCTGGAACATTGGTGGTTTGCAAACGGTAACGGCGCAGGAAAACGCCAAATATCAGGTTAATGGTCAAACAAAAAGTACAATTGTTCAGCCTCTCACCTACTATAGTGTCGTACGCGCACAGAAGCAGTTTCATAATGCCCGGCAAAGTATAGGATTTATGTCTACTCTTACCCAACGTAATTTGAATAATTCGAATTTAAATAATGAATTTACAAAGAGCGCGATGTTTAATGGAGTAGATGGATGGTCCTTTCTTGATCCTGACCGGGCATGGGTGATTGGTGGCTGGCTTGGTATGAGTCATTTAGCCGGATCAAAAAAACAGATGCTTAATATTCAGACGGATCCGACTCATTACCTGCAGCGGCCAAATGCCAGTAATCCCGGCGTTGACAGTTCGGCAACTTCTATGAATGGATATGCCGGTTGGATGCAAATAGACAAGCAGCAGGGGAATTTCCTGTTCTTAGCTAATTTTGGTTTAATAAGTCCCCGGTTCGATATCAATGATCTTGGTTATATATCTCATGGGGATGTCATAAACGGAACGGTAAGTGTCGCCTATCAATGGACGGAGCCGAAAAATTGGTATCGATATATTTTACTGGCGGGTGGCGTCTATTCTGTTCATGATTTTGCCGGTAATAATACAGGGCAAGGTTTATTGGCACTTATACAAACTACTTTTGCCAATTATTATTCAACCCATTCATTTATCATATATGAAGGGAGATCATATGACAATCGTTTAACCCGTGGCGGACCGCTCACTATAAGCAGGCCGGGTTACGAAGCGAACATTAATTTAAATTCTGATCAACGAAAAGATATTACACTGTCTCTTAATTACAGTAGCTCATATAAAGTCAAAACCAATAATTCCTGGAGCTTAAATCCGGAAGTGACCTGGAAACCGGAACCTAATTTGAATGTGTCCATTGGTCCTCAGTATGGTTACAACTTAAGCAACGCTCATTATATCGGAACATATGATGATCCGGTTGCCAAAAAAACGTATGGGAAACGATATGTATTTGCACGACTTCATCAGCAAACCATATCGGCAAATATTCGTGTGAATTGGACTTTTACACCGCAGTTAAGTTTACAATTATTTGCACAACCTCTGATATCATCTGGCAATTATTCGGATTTTAAAAGCCTGAATAAGCCCAAAAGTTACGATTTTACTATTTTTGGACAAAAGGGATCCACATTCGATAGTAAAACGTATACGGCGGATCCGGATGGTAATGGCCCGGCAAGAGCCATAAATCTGAGTAATCCGAATTTTAACTATAAATCATTGAGGGGTGATGCAGTGTTAAGATGGCAATATCGACCCGGTTCCACTATCTATTTTGTATGGACTCAATCGCGACAGGATGTGCAAAATGTAGGTCAATTTGATATTGGAAGATCATTTACAAATTTATTTAACACACATCCCAATAATATTTTTCTCGTTAAGTTTTCTTACTGGTTCAATCTATAGTGATGATAAGTTAAATACGGTTAGTTAATAAAGAGGTAGCCAAAGCAGGCTACCTCTTTTTCTTTCCGGATCATTAGTCATGGCCGTTTTTCGTAAATCATATAGATCGATAAATTCTATAGTAACAGGGGCAAATCCATAGGGCTTATTTTAAATGAGATATTAAGCAACTATAAGACATGCTTTTATCAAAAGAGAAAAGGGTGTGAATAAAATCACAGATTATTATTTTACCCACGTAAATTTTACTTCACTTAATTCGGTTTCTCCGTCATACCGGTACCCAACAAGTTTACCACTGTTGGCAATACTGTAATCGACACATGCCACATTTCTTTGCTGAAGACGGGGTTTGCCTTTCATCCAGTAATGCCCGAAAAACACGGGTTTTTCATCTATTGGATAATATATATCATCATTCAATAGTGTTTCAGTAATCGGGATATCAATCACATTCATTTCGTCTGGAAACAAGACTTCCTGATAAGTTTTGTTTCTCAGTTTGTTCCACCATTGCACGCGGATAGAAGATCGTATGTGCCCGTCTTTATCTTTATATTCTGCCCCATA
>DATFMH010000140.1:0-13534 GCA_035267045.1 Balneolales bacterium | reverse complement strand
TCGAATATATCGTGACCAAATAATAGAAAAAAAGCCGGTTTCCCGGCTCTCTTCATTCAAAAATTTTTAGTTATAAAGTAGTTTCGGGGCAATCCATTACCCGTTTTTCTCCCGGTCAATGGCCTCAACAGCACAGACGGCTGTCATGTTGATGATCGAATCGACATCACACCCTTGCTGCAGGACATGTACGGGTTTTTTCATTCCCATCAGGATTGGTCCGAGTATGGAGGCATCGCCTATCTTTTTCATTAGTTTATAAGCAATATTTCCCGAGTTAAGATCCGGGAAAATTAATGTATTTACCCCTTTTCTTAGTGAAGAGAACGGATACATTTCTCCGAGTACGTCCGGTGAAAGGGCCACATCGGCCTGAACTTCTCCGTCGATGATCAAATCCGGATTTTGGTTCCGGGCTATATCAACAGCTTCACGCACTTTATTGGATTCGGGTATCCTGGTATCTCCAAAATTGCTGAATGACAGCATCGCTATTTTGGGTTTTATATTAAAACGTTTCACAACCTCTGAGGTCATAAGTGCGATTTCGGCAAGTTCTTCGGCATTCGGGTTGACATTTACCGTTGCATCCGCGAAGAAATAGGTCTTGCGCTTCGTCATGACAAGATAAATCCCGGCAACCCTCTTTCTGCCTTCGGCCATGCCGATAACCTGGAGGGATGGCCTGATCGTGCTGGGATAGGATTGGGTCAGGCCTGATACGAGGCCATCCGCGTCGTTCATATGAACCATCATAGCACCGAGGTAATTCGGCCGTTTCATGAACCGTTTGGCATCACGCAGCGTTATACCTTTGCGCTGACGAAGATTATATAACGCTTCAATATATTCATCCTTTTGATCGAAATTAGCCGGATCAATGATTTCTATTCCACCCAGTTCTATGTTTAATGAGTCAGCTTTTTGCTGAATAGTTGACCGGTCGCCAAGTAAAACGGGTTTTGCGAGATCCTCATCAATAATATGTTGAGCGGCCCGAAGGATTTTGGCTTCTTCTCCTTCCGGGAACACGATTCTTTTTCCACTGTGTTGAGACTTGATGATGGCTGTTCTCACAATCTCACGTGTGATACCCATCCGCTCTTCAAGCTGGAAGACATATTTTTCCCAGTCATCAATCGTTTCTCTTGCCTCACCTGTCTCGATAGCCGCTTTAGCTACAGCAGGGGCTACTCTTGTAATCACCCTTGTATCAAAGGGTTTGGGAATAATGTAATCTCTGCCAAACTCAAGATTCACTCCTCCATAAGCTCTTCGCACCGAATCCGGAACCTGCTCTTTTGCCAGGTCGGCGAGTGCTTTAACGGCAGCGATTTTCATATCTTCGTTGATTGTTTTGGCCCGGACATCCAGGGCGCCGCGAAAGATGAATGGAAAACCTAATACATTATTTACCTGGTTGGGATAATCACTTCGGCCGGTAGCCATGATAACATCATCCCGCGCATCGGTTGCATCCTCGTATGAGATTTCAGGATCGGGATTAGCCAGGGCGAATACGATTGGGTTCTCAGCCATCGAACGAAGCATATCTTTTGATACGACATCTGCTACGGAAAGGCCGACAAAGATATCCGCTCCCTCTAATGCATCGGCCAGGGTTCTGGCATCTGTTTTATGGGCAAATTCTTCTTTATATTTATTCATATGTTCCGTCCGTCCCTTGTAAATAACCCCTTTGGAGTCGCACATGAGTACATTTTCAGGTTTCATTCCAAGGCTTATATACAACTTGGTACAGGCAACGGCTGCCGCCCCGGCACCGTTAACAACCAGTTTGACTTTGGAAATATCTTTTCCGGACACTTCAATGGCATTGATCAATGCCGCCGCACTGATGATCGCTGTTCCATGCTGATCATCATGAAATACAGGGATATTCATGGATTTTTTAAGCGTTTCCTCAACGATAAAACAATCCGGTGCTTTAATATCTTCCAAGTTAATGCCGCCAAATGTTGGCTCAAGGGCTTTGGCAACAGTGATGATCTCCTCAGCTGTTTTCGCGTTAATTTCGATATCAAATACATCGATATCCGCGAATCTTTTGAATAATACGCCTTTTCCTTCCATCACCGGTTTTCCGGCAAGCGGGCCAATATTTCCAAGTCCTAATACAGCTGACCCATTGGAAAGAACAGCTACCAGGTTCCCTTTCGCGGTATAATCAAAGACCGAATTTGGTTCTTTGTCTATGAGCCTGCAAATTTCAGCGACACCCGGTGTATATGCCAGGGACAAGTCTCGTTGCGTAACACACGGCTTGGTAGGTACAACTTCAATTTTCCCTTTTTTCCCGTCTGTATGATAATGAATGGCATCTTCTAATCTAATTTTCATTGTTAATACTCCTAATATAAAACCCTTTCAAGGAACTTTAATTTATATTGAATTGAATAGTTTGCTATAACCTTTTCTTTATTTGTAACACGAGATAATAATATTGAGTAATTATATTCTCTTTATATTTATAAGGATGAGTTAATCAAAATAACAGTTGCTTCATCGTGGTTTAATAGTACGTCCTATTTTTCTATAAATCTGATAATATTTGTAATAAATTCTCTGTCCTCTCATTAATAAGATGGATCATGTGGTATTGAATTTTATCCCATTCTCTATTTTAAAGAATATTTAAAATAGCAATGGATTCAGGCATTATGAACCATAATGCCTCGTTATTAAAATATCCATAATATGCATGAATGACAATGAATTAAAACAATAGATCGCTGTAATTCTATCATAATTTTTTATCCCATTCCTGTTTTTAAATTTAAGTCTGATTCATATTAGCCCGGTCCGGGCACAGCCTTTTTTGCCGGGCATTAAGATAGGAGACCGGGTACGTATTTATGCACCGGCCATGAGATATCAGCGGATGGCGGGTACCGTAACAGAAATATTTTCCTCATATATTCGCCTGGCTATGGATAAGGAGACAAAAACGATATATTCCAAATTTATAAACAGCTGGATATCAGCCGTGGAATAATGAGACATACGGGAGAGGGAGCTTTGATAGGAGCAACAACAGTGGGAGTATTCTTCGGTATGTTTTTTGGGCTTTCTTCACGTTCGGGTAATGGTGGTTTTGTAAGTAACGAAAGTATGACAGTAACAGGTGGATTGCTTGGGGCTCTTATTGGAAGTAAATCAAGAGATCGATGGGAGCGTATACCCGTAAAAGTTACATTGGGATCTTAATTGATACAATCAAATCATATCGCATTGAATAAGGGGATCACTGAATAGCAGTCACAAGTTGCAAACTTGCGACATGAATGACATGATTGGGGAAGAATGTACCCTTTGAAATCGGACTAACAAGTAGTTATTAAGATAATTTGGCTTTTGTATGTCTGCGATATGAAATATGTTTTAGCAATGCTAAGAATGCCTTTCAATTGATATTTTATCGGTGTCGGTGATTAATTTTATAGCAATTACAATGACATACAAATAATAATCCATTACAAAGATACGCTGCCATAATCCTTTATTCATGACAAAGAAGTTAGCGGGATTATGCCAGAATTGGCCGATTCCAAAGAGTATGATTCCGGTTATACCTATGATGAATACGAGGTAGGAAAACTTTTTGTATTCCGGAATCAATTTTGCCATAACTAACGTGAAGATCGTTATGCTTGTGGTTCCAAGTCCACCCATAAAATTGTGTAACAGGCCCGTAAGGGTATGAGTTGTGCCCGGTACATCTTCGGGAAATAAAGCGGACCCTAAACCCTCACCTACTCCATATAAAATGATGAGCCAGGATGCTGCTATTGCCAATATACGCTTATCATTGAAAGCGAAACGGATTCCCAAACCAAAGATAACGAAAAGAATACCCATCAGAATCCACCATAAAGCTATTTGATGATCAACGGGACTCTTGGACGTTCCCATCATACTCATCGTATTGCTTAACGGACTGTACCCTTTGATTTCTCTTCCCAGGATAAACATTGAAATAAGGTCAACCAAACAACCCGCAATTCCGGCAAAGAATGCCCATTTTATCAGTATTTTTTTATTCCGTTTTAACACGGGTAATATTCCGTTAAAGTGTTGTTGACCAATTCAATGACAGCAAACAAATTAGTTGTGTCTATCTATTATTTACAGAATATACAAACATCCTGTAATTACTCATTCCACGTTCCGAATTTTCCATCATAAAAATCCTGGTACGCCTGTTGGATCTCTTCCCGGGAGTTCATCACAAAAGGACCGCCCGCAACCACCGGTTCATTGAAGGGCTCGGCATGGCCAAAGAGAATAATGCCATCGGTATTGGATTCGATGGTTACCGATTCATCATCATTATTAAATTCTACCAGGTGTAAGGCTTCAACAGGTGAGTCATTGATGGTGAATTCACCTCGTATGACGTAGCAAAAAATATTGTGATCGGTGGGAATCGAAAAACTCAAAGTGCCGGTTGATTTGAATCGAATAGTGGACAGGAATAAATCGGTAAGGGTATCAAAGGCTCCACTCGTACCTTCCCGGGAGCCGGCTATTAAATCGATAGTGACGTTACCGTCATTTTCATTTATATGGGGGATGTCATCTTTTTGAAGTCCGATATATTTGGGTTCTGTCATCTTTAATTTGGCAGGCAGATTCACCCATAGTTGTAGGATTTCCAGATCACCGCCTTCTTTTTTAAAAGGCTCAGATGAGACTTCCGAATGCAGCAATCCCCGACCGGCCGTCATCCATTGCACGCCACCGGCCGTAATGACACTTTTATGTCCGTCCGAATCGAGGTGAGCTATATCTCCTTCTAAAATAAACGTTACGGTTTCCATACCCCGATGAGGATGCGGGCCAAAAGGCAGGCCGTTATTATCCGGCCCGTAATGTTGGGGGCCGTGATGATTCAGAAATAAAAAAGGATCGATTTGCTGAAGGGAACGGGTCGGGAGGGGTGAATAAGTCTCTAAATCATCAATAGGCCGGTATTCCGCTTTGTGAATTTTTTTTATGCTGCGCATCCCTGGTATATTTTGTACTTGTTTGTATTCATTTAAAGCTTCAATATAACGAAGCGTTTTGACCCATCGTTCATAGTAAAAGAGAATCGCCCAATAATTTCTTACTGCTGCATTCTAAATTGCACTTGCTTATAAACTATTATTTTAGCTACATTTTATTACTATAAACCTTAATATGTTGCAAGATAATACGTTATGGTTCTACCGATATTATCATACGGAAATCAGAAACTCAACCAGGTTTGTAAATCAGTCAATGATAATGACCCGGAACTACAGGAGTTTATCGACAATATGTGGGAAACACTGGATGCCGCTAAAGGGGCCGGTTTGGCAGCTCCGCAAGTGAATAAGTCATCACAGCTTTTTATCATTGATAGTGACAGCACTTTCCGCATAATGTCTGAATTCGAACGTAAAGCGTATTTTAGCGGCGATGAGGGTATCATGGAGACCTTCATTAACACCCGTATCATTTCCCGTTCGGATGAAACATGGACGGACAGCGAGGGGTGTCTGAGTATGCCGTCATTTACAGTAGTTGTAGAGCGTCCCTGGTCAATTGAGATTGAGTACTTCGATCGTACCTTTCAAAAGAAAAGAAGAGCGTTCAGTGGATTAACCGCCCGGATGATTCAACACGAATATGATCATACCCGGGGAGTGTTGTTCCTTGATTATGTAAATTCAATTACAAAGGCACGTTTGAAAAAGAAGCTGCTCGCTATTCAAAGAGGTGAAATAAAAACAAAATATCCGATGAAGTTTCCTGAGTTTGTTCCTGAAAGTACGTAGTATATAATCATGCGTCAGACGGTTCAAAACCGCCCAATGTATATCGACAGAAGGATAAGATTATGAATACCAGTAGTTTACGTGTATTTTGATAGATAATTTAAGGGTCTGGCGATATTATATTTATCCGTGATAATCTGTTTCATCTGTGTCATAAGTGTTCTATTACAAGACGGATGAGAATAGCATACTTATTTTTTGAACGTTATATTATTTATTTTAAATTACACAAAAAGTATATTACTTAGGGTTTTGTAAGGAAAGGATATATTATGGAAGGGAAATTCAGCAGGGCCTGGAGACTGGTTAAAATGAGTGCTGCAGTATTACAGGCAGACAAGAAACTATTGGTCTATCCTGTTATATCAACATTTGCAATGCTTATCTTGTCGGCGGTTTTCATTATTCCTTTATTTGGTATGGGAGCAATAAATGGGTCCTTTTCTATCTATAAACCTGCTACACTGCCCTTCTTTATACTCTTCTATCTGTTACTATATACCGTGATCATTTTTTCAAACTCCGCGCTTGTGGGGGCTGTTATCATTCAATTAAATGACAGAAAACCGACCATTGCCGATGGCTACAGGGTAGCGTGGAATCATATTGGAGCCATCATCGGGTATGCTTTTATAGCCTCAACAGTTGGGATTATTTTAAATATTCTACAGGAAAAGTTGGGTATCTTAGGCAAAATAGTAACATTTATTGCAGATCTGGCATGGAATGTTATAACCTTTCTTATCGTACCCGTTTTGGTTGTCGAAGGAACTGGACCGATTGAAGCTGTTAAGCGGAGTGCTCATCTTCTTAAAAAAACATGGGGTGAACAAATAATAGGGAATATCGGTATAGGCTATTTTTTTGGTTTTATAACAATGGGTATGTTATTCGTTTTTATTCCCCTTGTCATGTATGCCCAATCCATACATATGATTACGTTAACCATTTTAATTAGTGTTGTTGGGGGCTTTTCATTTCTGTTAATGATTATCCTCAGTTCAACATTAGATACCGTTTACAGGGTTATCCTTTATCGTTATGCCACAGAAGGAACGACGGAGCATGGCTTTGATGAGCAGTTGTTAAAGTCGTCGTTTAAACAGAAGTGATATTTAATACAATTGAGTCAAATAATGGTGATGATCAGCCGGGATTGCTTCATATCCGGGTGATTTATTGGAGAAAACCTGTATTATATTTCCACGGATGATAGATATAAATTTTTGTCTTTAGTTTAATAGTAATCCTGCTATATTAAAGATACGTGTTGTGTCTATAACTCATTGCAAAGCAATATAATGTGGTATTTATAGTTAGTGTCTGTGATGAGAAACTAAAGAATAAAAATGTATAAAAAATGGAAAACCTAACCCTAAATCCTGGAAAAACCGCGTTGATCCTGATTGATTTACAACGCGGAATCGTGTCGAGGGATGTGGCTCCCCACTCATCTGATAAAGTAGTTGAAAATGCCCGAAAATTAATAGAAAAGTGTCGTGAAAAGGGTATTATGATTGTACTGGTCCGTGTTTCATTCAGTAATGATGCCAAAGACAGGTTGTCCCCCAAAACGGATATCAGCTCACCGGTTAGAACGATGTCGGCGGATTTTGATGTGCTTGTTTCCCAATTAGAACCGGATAAGGCGGATTTAATCATCACGAAGCATCAGTGGGGAGCTTTTTATGGAACGGAACTCGATTTACAACTCCGGAGACGTAATATAGATACCATAATTTTGGGAGGGATATCAACAAATATCGGAGTTGAATCAACGGCCCGCGATGCCTATGAAAGAGGTTACAACCAGGTCTTTGTAGAAGATGCCACCTCATGTCTGACAGCCGAAGCCCATGAATTCACGGTAAGTAACATATTTCCGAGAATGGGAAGGGTAAGATTAACAGATGCTGTACTCAATTCGATTTAACGAGTCGATTCATCGTTCGTTATAATTACTATATAAATGATATGATGAACATTACTTACAAGTAATTACTGCATTTATGAACATATATAATTTTACAATGAAAGCCGGGAATAATAAAATTACCTGCCGATAATATATTTTATTATATGTCAGACGGTTAGTCAACATCTATAAAATTAATTATAACAAAGTGCTAAATGAAAGAAAGTGTTGAGGGGGAATTTTATTTCCAAAATCTGAAAGACATTATTTCACAGGGTGATATCATATATTTTCAATGTGAGAAAACGGCTCCGTTTTCTTTGTTACACATTACATCCAATACAAAACGGCTTCTCGGCTATTCAAATGAGGCCTTCCTGAAAGAACCGGATTTATGGCAAAGGTGCATTCATCCTGAAGACCTCACGGAAGTAATGAAAAAAAACGCGCGTGTTACAATAAATGGGAAACAGAAATTTGAATATCGGTTTAGGCACAGTAATGGGGAATATATCTGGATTTGTGATGAACTCCATTCAATAACAGGCGGTAACGTGGATGAGCAATATATAGGTGGATCACGAACCGTTATTACACAGCAAAAAAAGAAAGAGGAGGGCCACCGGCAACAGGAAGAGCAGTTAAAGTTACTGAAAGAGGCTATTTCCCAGGTTGAAGATATTATTTTAATTCACAGGTTTGAAAAAGATGAAAATAAACCCAAATTAATCTTCGCCAATAAGACCTTTTATGAGAAAACAGGTTATACAATTGAAGAGGCGAGTGGTTCGTTTCCAAATATAATGTGGGGGCCTGAAACTGATGAATCGAGTATTAACATATTAAATGAAGCTTACCGAAACGAACAGGCTATTCACGACCAGGAGATAATAAATTATACCAAAAATAATACGGCCTTTTGGGCTTCACTTGATATCATTCCTTTCAAGTTCAGCGATAGTGAAAAGACCTATAATGTGGTCATTAACAGGGATATAACAGATAAAAAAATTAGTGATCGATTGTTGCAGGGTCAATTGAAGATCCTGGAGATGATATCAAGAGGAGCCCATTTAGACACCATCTTTGATGAAATAGCACATTTTATCGAGGACCAGAACCCGGATCTGATCTGTGCTATCTTTCAACCGGATCAGGATAATGAAATATTGAATCTTATAACAGCGCCTAAAATACCAACAACTCTATTCCATGATTTCAGGAACATCGGTATCAATTCAGGTACTACTTGTTCGGGTAAAGCTGCCAGGACACATGATTGTGTGAATTGTGAGGATGTACCTACCGATCCTTTGTGGGAAGATTATAGAGAGATGGCTGCCAAACTTGATATAAAATCTAGTCTCTCCACCCCGGTTATGATAGACCAGAATAATCTTGGAGGAGTTATAACGGTTTATAAAAGAAGAGGGAAAATTGATAAGGTTATAAGAAAAACAATTGATATAGCAGCATTTCTAATGAATATATCAGTAAAACGTAAAGAAGAACAGGTCGCTTTAAGGGAAAGTGAAGTAAAATATAAAACGATATTTGAATTGGCCTACGATGGCATCCTGTTAATGCGCAATGACCATATAATAGATTTTAATAGTCGGTTTATGGAATTGTTCGAGGGGAGCCGTGATCAATTAATGGGAAAAACACCTGCAGATATATCTCCTGACACTCAACCCGATGGAAGCGATTCCAAAGAAAGATCTCTGGAACTTATTAAAAAGACGCTTGCGGGTGAACCCCAGATATTCGAATGGAAACATCGGACGTTAACCGGCAAATTATTTGATGTCAATATAAGTATGAAAAAAGTCGTATTCGGCGTTCTTGATTATATCCTGATAATAATGAGTGACATCAGCCAACAGAAGCTCTATCATGAAAAACTTCTCAAATCTCTAAAAGAGAAAGAAACACTGTTAGCAGAGATGCACCACAGGGTTAAAAATAATTTAGCAGTGATATCAGGCCTGTTAGAGTTGCAATTCAATAAGTTTGATGATAATGATATAAAACAGATCTTACAGGAGAGTCAATCGCGCATAAAAACAATTGCTTTAATTCATGAGAGTTTATACCATTCCGAAGACCTGTCCAATATATCGTTTGATAATTATTTAGATGATCTGTGTTCGAACATAAATGAAACTTATCGTAAAAAACGTAATGACATTAATATTTATACGGAATTTGATCCCATTACTTTTAATATTAAACAGGCCATACCATGTGGTTTGATAGCAAATGAGTTAATAATAAATGCGTATAAACACGCATTTATTCATTCGTCTAAAGGAAATATATTAATACAACTTCAGTTAACAGATAACTATGTTACATTACGGGTCAAAGACGATGGAAAAGGATTGCCGGAATCATTTGATCCAACTAACCCCAGATCATTGGGAATAAAACTAATTGTCTCACTGACCAGGCAGCTTGAAGGCTTCTTCTATACTAAAAATAATGAAGGCGCTGAATTTATTGTGCAATTTCCCTATGATCATTAAGTGATTAATAATTAGTCGATTAATTAATTAATTGATATTATGAAAGAGAAAAGAAAAGGTATCTTAATTGTAGATGACGATATGTTATTATCCATGGTTTATGAACGCCAGATAGAAAAACTTGGATTCGAAGCCCTGGATAGAATCGTAGACGGAGAGACGGCTATCAGCGCGGCGAAGGATTTGAAACCCGATCTCATACTTATGGATATTGTATTGAAAGGCAACATTGACGGGGTCGAGGTCATGAAGAAAATTCGTGAATTTTCAGAAGTGCCCGTTATTTACATTACGGGTAATTCCGACAAATTTAATGCGGAAAGGGCCAAAGAGACGGATTATATCGATTTTCTGGTTAAACCGATAACAATGAATGATCTTCAAAAATCAGTTGACAAAGTTTTGGGATCAAAGGGGAATGAATCCTGAATAACGTCCAATCCTGATATGTGCTTCGGGTTGGGCCGAACGGTTATGAATGTAAAACTCCTGTTTCTTGTTTAAATGATGAAGGTTAAACAGAAACAGACAGGAGTTTTTTATAATGAGTAATAAACTTAAAACGTTATCACGCAAACAACTGGAAGATCTAATATCAAATGCAATAGGGAGTTATTTGGATGAAGATATAGCCTGTAAAGTGGAAAGGATGAGTTACGAGAGTTTTAACGATGAAAATGAGGTTGCACTGGATGATAAACGAGATGTGAAATTCCGTGTAAGCCTGGAATATAAAGATAAGATCATTGAATAGGTTCGGGTTATAATATGAGATATTTAATGCGGAAGTAGCAGGTTTTTATGGATATAAAGCATAGTGCATAGCATTTGAAAAGCAAAGTTCCAGAGTTCCAAAGGCACAAAAGAACAGAATAAAAAAAGAAATCGGAACCCGGATATCAGTATAGAATGAGGGTTTGGCTGATTTTTGCAGAATAAGGAGAGACTACAGAGAAGTCACCGGGTTAAGCTTTAAGACCTGAAAAATTATCCAAAATGATATAGTGTTCACCACGCGAAGTTTACCATAGGCCCTGATTAATGGAAGGAGATCGTCTCGAGAATAATGGGAATTACTTCGTCACCGGGCACTCATTCGGGATTTGCCCATTTCTTCACCCTTTGACATTCTCGAGAATAGAGGATGCTTGTCTATCGGCAGGCATGTGCGGAAATCTGTGGTTTAAAATAAAATTAGTTTAAAAACTATACTAAACCATATCACTATATGAGCCGGTCAATAGATCGGCTTTTTCGATTTGGAAGAGTTTGAGGTAATACGCACATTGCTTACGCAACTGATCTACATTCTTATGACCCTCCGTGTCGATGGCTTCAATCTCAACGAAGTTACCCAAATCGTTAACGGTGTCGATGTGAAATTTAACATTATCAATGAAGTAAATCTCTCTTCTTTTATCGACGACTTTCAGGATCCCAACCGCTTTCGCCAGTAATTGTCGGAGGGAATCAGAATCTTCTACAACGGGATATAGTGAAACTTCCGATTGCTTCGGACCTTTCTGATCAGAGCGGTTATAATGGATGAGGTTGTTTTCAATAGTACCTTGCCGAAGTTTTAGTCGGCCATTTGTACTTTTAAAATAAGTGTCAATTTGATGGTCAGATCCCATAAACCGGGCATCTTTATTTTTTAATACAGATCTGATTTTAGCAGGATCGCTGCAGCGGGCTTTTATCTCAATATTGATGTGTTCCATAAAGACAAATTAGCTTGAATTTTTTATATCATTTCAATGATGCATAGTGCAGGGGTAAATTCATTTTTAGACAAGGGGATATTTAGCGTTTACATGGATTTGAAATATTCACAAAACATAATCATAATAAAGACGATCAATCTCCGTCTTCGTCTGTAATTCCGGCCCATTGAAGGTACTTTGAGCGGACATAGTTTATATGATCCTGCAAGGTCTCCAATGACCAATCGCTGGTATCGACAGGCGGGTGGATGGTCACGGTTAAAGTTCCCGGTTTCGTAATGAGCGAGTCCCTTTTACAAAGCTCATCGGCGCCGGCGGTATAAATGGGTACAATGGGATAATTCAAATCTATTGCCATTCGAAATGCTCCTTTTTTAAATGGCCCTATAACCCCACCGTGCTTACGGGAACCCTCGGGCGCGACAAGAATGGAAAGCCGTTTTCGTTTAATTTTGTTATATGCTTTTTGAATCTTCTCTACGGCTTTTTCCGACTTTTGCCTGACAATAAATATCTGTCCGGTTGCTCGTCCCAAAACAAAGAAAAAAGGATTGAACTGTAACTCATATTTGGCAAGGAACCGGATTCGGGGTAAACCAAGGCCAATTATAACAAATAAATCGAGCGTTGAACTGTGATTGATCAAATAGATTGCCGGGCGGTTAATTGGTTCCCCAATTTGATTTATATCGAGTTTTACACCGGCTGTTGCAAGTACTGTCCGGCCTAAAAATTTCCCGAAATTCTCAATGATCCAGTTTTGCAGTGTACCAAATGAGAAAATAACTAATATAAATACCAATATTGCGGCAATGCCAAATAGTAATAAAGCTACGACAACGGCTAATATACTTCTGAATCTCTCCATGTATGGTTTATTATGAGCACATTTTATCGAAAAAAGTTATACCAAGAGCGAATATACGGTCTCAAGTTAATAAGTACGATGTAATTTACGTGTCCTTTTTGCTGTAATGAAAAAAATGAGCAAATAATTAACAAAAGGGTAATATAATCTTTATAAAAAAGCTTGTGTGGTTTTTATATTATTGTACTGATTTAAATTAAAAGCATAGTGCATGGCGTTAAGAACTGTTATTGAGTGTATTAAGTTATTAAGGAACAAAGTTCCAGAGTCCCAAAGATACAAAGGTTTACAATGATCAATGAACAATTAAAAAGCATAGTTCATGGCGCAGAGTGCATAGCGTAAAGATTAGTTATTAAGTGTATTAAGTTATTGAGGAACTAAGGGAAATAAACGTTTTATTAACAATATGTTCACCCAGATAAAAACCTAAAGCCTTATCCCATGATGGGGCTAATATACATCTCGTGATGGGGCTAAAAATATCTCGTGATGAGGCTAAAAAATATCTCGTGATGAGGTTAAAAAATATCTCGTGATGGGATTAAAAAATATCTCGTGATGGGATTAAAAAATATCTCGTGATGAGGCTAAAAAATATCTCGTGATGAGGCTAAAAAATATCTCGTGATGGGGCTCTGCCCCTTCACGCAGGAAAATGAGGCTCTGCCTCTTTA
>DATFMH010000139.1:0-4848 GCA_035267045.1 Balneolales bacterium | reverse complement strand
TAGTCAAAAAAATCGTGTTATTACCCGGATTATATTCCCAGCCACCAATATTGGTTAAACTGGCAATTCCCTGTGCCAGTTTTTTAATTTTTTGCAGATCAGCCCACTCGGAGATAAAATGAATATCCGCCATAACCATTTCCGAAAAATCCGTTATATTTTTTATGTCGTCCTTTTCCCAGGTATACGGATTCTTATTACCAACACACATTACCCCTATCTTTTGATCATTTTTAGTATAAAGCGGAATCATGACGTACGATTTTAATGACGACCGGCTATTAGTAACCAATGAGTCCTCCGAATTATTAATATCTGAAATAAAAAGAGGCCCGACATCTTCATTTTCTATCTGGCATATTGCCATAAGATCGGTACTGACCTTTGATTTCTTATCATGAGGTATCCTGGTATCACTGACTATCAAATCATGTATGGGGATAAGGTAAATACCGGCTATATCCGCATCCAAAATACGCCTGACCATCCCGTTAATACGAGATAAAGCCTTAATATTATCGGATACGGATAGCAAAGCCTTCATTTTCAAGTTTGAGTCCGCTGATAAAAAATTAGTCAACAATCCCCACTGCGAAGAGCTGGCGAATTTATTTAAAGCAAATGAGCCTACTTTAAATTTTTTAGAATTTATTTTTTTCAATAAAGACTCAAATTGAGAGGAGATATAATCACCGTGATTGTCAGAATCCGCCATAACTATTTGCTCATAATGAAATTAAAGTTGTCAGGTGTTTTATAACGATATTCAACCCTTTTATACTATTTTTATAAACGCTTTTATAATAAAATTATATTCATAATAGATTGTTATTAAACGTATTTACACAATTATTACCGACAAAAAATACTATTATTTGAATTAAATGCGCATTACTATATTATATACCGAATAACATGTTATTATATTAAAAACTATTGATAGATATTAAAACGGAATTGAAGTACAAAAAAAAAATAAAACTTTCAAATTCCTTTATAGAAATAAATATATTATCTATAAGCAGCTTGTATTATGTCAGATCACAAAGTACCACTGATTCTGTTAGTTGAAGACAACCCCGGTATTGCTAAATTAATTACGTTTAAATTGGATCAGAATAAATATCGCGTGGAACACCGCGACAATGGCAAAGAGGGGTGGGAAGCCGCACGTAACCTGCATCCCGACCTGGTAGTTTTGGATGTGATGTTACCCGGCATATCCGGCTTTGAAATATTGAGAAAAATTCGGGAACATCCTGAAACGGAAGATCTGAAAGTCATGATGTTAACGACCAAAAATCGCGAAGATGACCTCAATAAAGGATTCGAATTGAATGTTGATGATTATATGAGTAAACCATTTAAAATTGGTGAATTCCTGTTACGGATAAATAAGATTATTAATGCCAATTAGCATGCGGTTTAAAAAATGATTCGATTTGAAGATTATTGCACTCCACTATATAACCGTCACATTTATCATCCTGCTGATTATAACCGGCATTTTGATAATAACAGCAATAATTTTCCGAATTTTTCATCGAAATAATGAGGCTTATCTTAACAAAAAGAAAGACAAATTGTATCCGTTATTATTCGAATACCTGGATGGCAAGATCAATCGGGGGACCTTTTCACAACTTGTCGGTAATAAGAAAAAAGATTGGTTTATTTTTGAAGAACTGATCTTCGATCTGATGTCAAATATAGAAGGACAGGAGAAACAAAAACTTATTCATTTACTTCGCATACCTGTATTATTAGAACGGCATAACCATGAACTTCTTTCAGAGAACAAAAAAAGAATAGTTGAAGTGTGCCGTTATTATGAACATATCCAATTTGTTAATCCGGCTATTGTTCGAAGGTTAGAATATATCTGTTTAAATGGAACGCAACTGGAAGCTATTGCCGCCGCTTCAGCTATGACCGGGAGCATGGATAACCAAATTCGGGCAAGAGCAATCCTTATGCTGGCCCGTCGCGATCATGTTTCAGCCATGTCTATTCTGGATATTCTTTACAAATTTCATGAACCTGATAACGAGCAACCGGAACTCGAAGGTAAATACCTGGAAAAAGTTATAGAAGATGACAAAATCCCTCCCAAAAATTTAGCAATCCTGATAAAAGGCCTGGCGGATCTCGATTATATCGATCAGGCTCCGTTTATTCAAAAAATATTTCTCAATAAGATTGAGCTGCAGGAGTTTCCTCCCGTTATTGAGGCTGTCATTTATGCTCTCGGTACTTTTTATTACATTGATGCCATTAATCTAATCAGGCACTACTTGTTACATAGTGACCCTGCAATACGAAAAGCCTGCATTACATCACTTGCAGGATTCGGTGATCCGGATGACCTGATAACCATAACGAGTTATTTGAATGATCCGGATCTGACTGTTCGTTTGACTACCGTTAAAGCATTACAATCTTATGGAGAGGATGGTTTGGAACAACTAAAAAAACCCGGCAACCTGCAACAACTCACAATGAATACTGATTTCGAATATATAAAAGTATTATGACTATCTGTTTACCACTAATGTGAATATCCGGAATATTCATGCATCTGATTCTTCCATATTTCCAGTATTTCAGCTGGTTTGTTATCTATTATTTTTTAACGATAAACCTGATTTATCTAATTCTGGTGATCATTTCCTATTTCCATATACGATCACAACTCTGGAAGAAAAAGGTTTACACATTAAGTGGTTTATACAAATCGGAGTTATATAAACCCATAAGTATTATTGCGCCGGCATTCAATGAAGAAGCAAATATTATCACGTCCATCACCTCTTTATTGCAATTGCAATTCCCCGATTTTGAAGTGGTAGTAGTTAATGACGGAAGCACGGATCGAACCCTTTCATTGCTTATGGATCAATTTAAATTGATCCCCGATGATAAAATTGTAGCGGAAGTCATACCACATAAACCGATTAAACAAATTTATAAGTCTGAAACCCATCCCAATCTCATTGTCGTTGATAAGGAAAATGGCCGCAAGGCTGATTCTATGAATGCGGGTTTAAATGTTGCTGAAAAAGAACTTGTATGTATGATTGATGCCGATTCCATACTCGAATCGGATGTATTGTTGAAACTTCTGGAAGCTTTTAGCGAGGATGAACGGACCATCGCTGTTGGAGGTATCATCCGGGCGGCCAATGGATGTACGATAGAAAACAGCATGGTCAAAAAAGTGGGGATGCCCCGTAATTTTCTTGCACGTATTCAGGTTGTTGAGTATCTGCGTGCTTTCCTGTTTGGACGTGTCGGCTGGGATTACCTCAACAGCCTGCTTATCATTTCCGGCGCCTTTGGCGTATTTGACAGGGAGGCCGTAATCACGGTCGGTGGTTTTTTACACGACACCATAGGGGAAGACATGGAGATGGTGGTACGGCTGCATCGTTATTATCGGGAACACAAATTGCCTTATCGAATACGCTTTCTCCCGGAACCCGTCTGCTGGACCGAAGTACCGGAATCGTGGGAAGTTTTGGGGAAACAACGCAACCGTTGGCAGCGGGGTTTGACAGATACGATGATGCGCCATAAAAAAATGTTGTTTAATCCCAAATACGGAGTAATCGGCATGTTGGCGATGCCATTCTTTTTCTTTTTTGAAATGCTGGGGCCTGTCATCGAGCTTATCGGTTTTATTTATTTTTTCGTCCAATTAATCATGGGGCACATGAACTCTGCATTCGTCATTATGTTTTTCGGTGTAGCCATATTATTGGGAATGATATTATCCATATCATCTATTTTATGTGAAGAATTCACCTTTCACAGGTTTCCCAATGTAAAAGATGTATTCATAATGAGCTTTCATGCTTTCTTTGAAAATATAGGGTACCGACAGATTCACACCTGGTGGCGTTTCCGGGGAATTATCGATTATTTCAATGGTAACCTTGAATGGGGAGACATGGCAAAAAAAGGATTCGGTAATAAACAACCAAAGCCCCATAAAGCTATATGGGAACGGATTAAAGATCTCCGGTACTGGTCGGTTATCGGCCTGGTGATGTTCCTGGTTGGATTATTGCTTTACCATTTCGCTCAGCAGGTAATAGCCACAGGTTCTCTCAGTAAAGTTATAGGTTTGTGATTTGTGTGTAGGTGTTGGCCATAACGTCTTTTCATATACCGTACCTGACGGCACGGGGGTTTTGTTTAAATCTTTTTTCTACCAATATGCTGTACCTGACGGCACAGGAGAGTGTTGACAAAATAGCTGGTTTGCCGGCGATATATTTATTCATGGATACCAGATTTTAAGATGCTCTTACATGAGCTTTCAAACCTTCCACCTTTTATATTATATATTATATAAAAAGACCAATTTAATGGCTGTTCCTTACAGGAGATTATTAATCTCGATATGTTGGTATCTTTAAGATCACAACATGCATTACTTGTACTTCGGCAAAACAAGATGCCAATACCTGTGATAGAACAGACTCAACACCCACCGTAAAACAATCCTGTTGACAGACCCCATTCCTATCAAAATATACCCTACAGATTGACAACCGTATTTGTCCCGTTAGGGACATTATATCGGTAGCAAAATAAACGCACATAAAACGCCCACCGTGCCGTTAGGTACGGAATGTGAAATACCGTTTAGATAAATATGTATCGTGATGCAGGTGGAAACATCTTGCCTCATGGACCGTGTTTCTTCATTGTCTGAATCACAGATTCGACGGATTAATGGATTTCATAGATTAATAATACGACAGGTTCCACCTTGGTATCGGGCCTCCGTTCTTATCGAAAGGCACCCTACAGATTGACAACCGTATTTGTCCCGTTAGGGAC
>DATFMH010000138.1:0-9827 GCA_035267045.1 Balneolales bacterium | reverse complement strand
GTATGACAGCCGGGGATTGTGAATTGCGTGTTTAATTTTTGGTATGCATGTTAGCCTGATCGAAAGCACCCCACGTTGTCATTCCTCGACTGCCGGGGAATCCAGCAGGATGTGGCAATGGGCTGATACCGAAAATCTACGGATGTAAGTGATTCATTACCCATCTGGATACCCGATCGTTGTCGGGTATGACAGCCGGGGATTGTGGATTGCGGGTTGAGTCTTTGGCAGGTTTGTAAGCCAGGTCGAAAGCGCCCCGCATTGTCATTCCTCACCTGCCGGGGAATCCAGATGGATGAGGCAATGGTTGGATACCGAAAATCTACGGATGTAAGTGATTCATTACCCATCTGGATACCCGATCGTTGTCGGGTATGACAGCCGGGGATTGTGAATTGCGTGTTTAATTTTTGGTATGCATGTTAGCCTGATCGAAAGCACCCCACGTTGTCATTCCTCGCCTGCCGGGGAATCCAGCAGGATGTGGCAATGGGCTGATACCGAAAATCTACGGATGTAAATGTAATCAATGCCCATCTGGATAACATAGCCATTGATGGCATTTTAGTTTTCGAAGCAGGGCTTCCGGAGAGAGCGTTCCCAACGAACGAATGTACTAAATGAAAAAGTCGAAAGCAGCCAGCTGACCACTAAAAGCCTCTACAACTCAAAACCAACAAAAAAAAGGATGTTCCGCAAGGAACATCCCTCTGTAACTGCTTACTGAAAACTGTTAACTGTAATCACATGTTATTCGTCACATTAGAGGCATATTCAACCAGTTTCTGTGCCTCATCTTCGTTACTGCTTTCAGAATAGATCCGTAAAACAGGTTCTGTGCCCGATGGGCGGACCAAAAGCCATGAGCCGTCATTCAGCCAATGTTTCACACCGTCGGTAAATTCCCATTTCTCAACCTTTTTGCCGTTTATTTCCGTTAATTTCTTATCCTTGCAATAGGCCATCATGGCATTTTTCTTGTCATTGGATGTATGCATATCATTGCGATAATGAAAATGTGGGCCAAATTCGTCAACCAGGTCCTGAACGAGTTCACTGAGTGCTTTACCTTCTTTAACCATCATCTCGGTGATCAGTAAACCGATGAAAATACCATCGCGTTCGGGAATATGACCTTTCACAGCCAACCCGCCGGATTCTTCACCACCTACGAGTACATCTCCATCCACAATCTTTTCGGCAACATATTTAAAACCGATTGGTGTTGTTTCGATATCCAAACCGTATTTTTCGGCCTGCTTATCGAGCATACTGGTAGTAGAGAAGGTTTTAATGATACTGCCTTTCATCCCTTTTTCCTGGCTCAGGTATTTGGTGAGAAGTGATAAGACTTCATGTGAATCAACAAAACGGCCGGTTTCATCAAACATACCAACCCGGTCGGCGTCACCATCATTTGCAATTCCAACAGCGCAACGATTCTCTACGATGAATTTAGATAATTCGCCCAGGTTCTTTTCAATAGGTTCCGGAGCTTGTCCGTGGAAACCCGGATTGAAATCGGAATGAAGTTCGAGAATTTGGTCTCCGAGCAATTCTTTGATCATCCCTTGTCCGGCACCGAACATGCAGTCATGAGCAATTTTAATACCTTTCGAACGGATAGCATCCAGGTCCAGGCGCTCCGAAAGAACATCTTTGAATTGTTCACGTAAGGGGATTTCACGAATACGACCCTGTTTTAAATAGGTCTGATAGGATTCAACTTTAAGGGAAGAATCAAAATTATCAAGTTCATCTTCAACAGATGCGATTTGTGCAGGTGTAGCCGGTCCGCCAAAAGGGGCTTTGATTTTAAAACCATTATAATCAGGTGGATTGTGACTAGCCGTTATCACGATTCCTACGGCATCATATTCCAAAGCTGCCCAACTGACAGAAGGCGTGGGAGTGATGCAATCAGCAATACGAACCGGAATTTCCATTGCGGCGAAAACGCAGGCACAATGTTCTGCAAATTGCCGGCCCATGAAACGCCCGTCATAACCAATGATAACCCCGTTTGATGTTATTTTTTCATTTTTAATCCAGCGACCCGTGGCTTGAGTAACAATACTAACATTGTCATACGTGTAATCTTTTGCAATAACGGCGCGCCAGCCGTCAGTACCGAATTTGATCTTCATAGCGTAATAGTTTTATGATATTTTTTAATAATGGTTTGCACTTAAGGTACTATATCTGATTGCTAGTTTGAAATTTGATAATAAAAAACTATATCGGACAATGGACGGTGGTCTAACCGAAATTTTTTCATCTTACGAACCCTGTGTAAATTTCTATTTTTCAATTTATAAAGATATAAAGAAAAAAGTCCGGGAACAGCTACCGCCTATGGTCTACCGTCCGCCGTCATTTGTTGCTTATTGCATTCCTCAATCATGAATCCGGCAGATCCGGATGGGTAACTTTTTTAAAATCAACTTTCTTCCACAATATCCAAATGCCAATCAATACAAAGGGAATACTTAGTATTTGTCCCATCGTTAACGGCCAGTTATGACCAAAATCCGCTTGTCTCACTTTAGTATACTCGATCATAAACCGGCCGATAAACATATAAATCAGGAAGAACCCAAATATAAAACCTTCCGGTGGTTTTGCTTTGTATTTCCTGTATATGATCCATAAGATGATAAACAAACTCAGATACCATATCGATTCATACAACATGGATGGGTGGCGGGGCAGCATATCGCGGCGTTCGAAAATGATCGCCCAGGGGACGTGTGTGACATGTCCGATAATTTCGGAATTGAAGAAGTTGCCTATTCTAATAAAAGCACCGCCTATGGCTACTGTTATAACAACCCGGTCGGTCACCCATAGAAAATTCATCTTGTATTTACGTGCATACAGCCATAAGGCCAACAACATTCCGATAGCAGCACCATGACTCGCCAGCCCGCCATGCCAGATTTTAATGATCTCAGAAGGGTGATTGAAATAATAAGTAGGTTCATAGAATAAAACATGTCCGAGCCGGGCACCTATTACTGTTGCGATTATAAGATAGGTCAGCAGTGTCTCCAGTTGTTCCTGCGGCTTTCCGGCATCACGAAACATCTTGGTACCGAGTAGATAACCGACAATGAATGCACAGGCGAACATGATACCGTACCAGCGTACTTTAATTGGACCAATCGTATGCAACACAGGGCCCGGAATGACCATGAATACTAATTGTCCCACGATCAATGAGACAACTGCCAGGCCCAACAGTATAAAACCGTTTATTACAACTTCTCCATTTTCATTCTTCTTCGCTTTTGCTTTCTTCTCCTCTTTTTTGACTAAATAAGTGTATCCAAGAAAGAAAAGAATAATCGCCAGAATCAGGCCGTAAATACTGATTGGAAAGGGTAGGTGAAAGGCGTCTAAATAAAACGCCCTGGGTGAGGCATCCCAAACAAAATAATTAGATGACATTTGCCTTAATTTTATATGTTATGATTCAATCTTATAATTGGTGCCTTCCGGAGTATCTTCCAGAATAATTCCGATCGTACTGAGCCGGTCACGTATATTATCCGCCAGCTGCCAGTGTTTATTTTTACGGGCATCCTGGCGCATTTCGATCAGTAATGTAATGATTTTATCAAGTAAATTTTTATTAGCCTGAACCTGTTCTGATTCTTTTATCCAGATACCGAGCACACCGTCTGCTATTTGTTTAACATACTCAAAGACCTCTTCAACATTAGAGGGGGTATTCCCTTTCTGAATTTCATTCTTTAACGGACGCAGTTTTTCAAAGAGCACGGCAATGGCTTTGGCCGAATTGAAATCGTCGTTAAGTTGTTCTTCAACTTCCTCTTTTAGGTTTTGTACATCGAAAGGCCTGGTATTACCCTTCACGGCATTTTCCAGGATGCGGAATATTTCATGTAATTTTTTCAGTCCGGTTTCGGCAGCTTCCAGTGCATCCTCTGAAAAATCTGTAGTACTCCGGTAATGACTTTGCAGCAAGAAGAAACGTATTACTTCCGGTTTCCACGATCTGCTCAACAGTTCATGTTTACCGGTATAAAATTGTTGCAGGGAAATAGCGTTACCTATCGACTTTCCCATTTTCTGCCCGTTGAGAGTCACCATATTATTATGCATCCAGAAGCGAGCGAAAGTCTTTTTATTGGCACCCTCGCTCTGTGCGATCTCACATTCGTGATGCGGAAACTGATTTTCAATGCCACCACCGTGAATATCAAAAGTTTCTCCCAGGTATTTAGTGGACATAGCCGAACATTCCACATGCCAGCCCGGATACCCTTCACTCCAGGGAGACGGCCATTTCATAATATGAGTGGGGTCCGCTTTCTTCCATAAAGCGAAATCTTCCGGGTTCTTTTTATCACCGGCAGTATTCACACGCGTACCGCTGACGGCCTCCTCCCGTTTCCGTCCGCTCAATTTACCATATTCCGGATCGGAGCTGACATCGAAATATACATTTCCATTGCTTTCATAAGCGTGACCCGTTTCAATAAGTTTTTGAATAAGTGCGATCTGTTCGGGGATATGTCCCGAAGCCCTTGGTGAAATGTCCGGGCGATGAACGCCGAGTTTATCCATATCACGGAAGTAGCTGTAGGTATACTTTTCGGCGATTTCCATCGGTTCAAGGCGTTCGAGACGAGCCTGTTTAATCAGTTTGTCCTCGCCGCTGTCGGCATCGTCGGTTAGGTGGCCCACATCGGTGATATTCTGAACATAACGGACTCTATACCCCAGGTACCGGAAATACCGGATAACGATGTCAAATGATACGTAGCTTTTAGCATGACCTAAGTGAGCATCTCCATAAACTGTCGGGCCACAAACATAGATACCGACAAATCCCTTATGTAAAGGAGTAAATTTCTCTTTTTGACGAGTCAGTGAATTATAAATGTGCAATTCTTTCATAAAATCAGCTTGCTGATCATTTCTTTTTAAGATAATAATTGTCTACAGGCGCGTAAGATACAAAAGCCAAACCGAAACCGGAATGATATTTGAGATACCCTAATGTATGAGTTCTGAATAATAATTAATAAATGGATTAGATGTTCAATTTTGAAACATTAACGAGATAACGCAGATCCTTAACAACTTTAGTCTCTCGTTACGTCCTTCACGGGGCGTAAAGAACCACGGGATGCTCTGCGCCCCGACTTTTTTTATGAGCAATGGAAGACGGGTGTTATCCTGTGAGTGGACACAGAGTGTCCGCCTGTGCATTACGAGACAGAGTCTCGTAACGAGATAACTGCTTAACAACTTTAGTCTCTCGTTACGTCCCTCCGGAGCGTAATGAACCACGGGACGCACTGCGGTCCTGTCTTTTTTTATGAGCAATGGAAGACGGGTGTTATCCTGTGAGTGGACTCAGAGTGTCCGCCTGCGCATTACGAGACAGAGTCTCGTAACGAGATAACTGCTGATCCTGAAAGCATGCGGGATGAGGAGCGAAGCCGGAACAAAACGGTGGCGGGCGACAGTGATTCTCAATTCTGTATTCTTAATTCTTTTATAAAAAATATCTCATAATAAACATGAGCTTACAAAAATAATGTCGTTTGAAACCGATTTTAATGTAAATTACTATTGATAAAAAGACCTGTAAGTCTTAAAATAGATATCTGTTTAAGGGATTTAAAAAGATCATGTGAGATCTAAAATTGTAATAACATATGCTGCGGGTAAAATGGAATGGTATCTGCAGCAAAAAAATAAAATATTACCAGGATTATTTACGATGGAAGAAGAACCAAAAGTCCTTGATCTAAACAAGGATATATTAGAAGGCTCCCCGGAAAAGGGAATTTGGAGTCAGACATTTCATAAAACCAAAGGGATGAACGCCGTTGTTATGCGGTTGGCCGCCGGTGAAGATCTGACCGAACACACATCAAAATACGAAGCCGTTATTCACGCGTTAAGTGGTAAGGCTACCATCACATTAGGCGAGAACGAGGTACAGGCAACGGCAGGTACATGGATACATATGCCTGCCAAAACGCCGCATAGTGTTACGGCTACTGAAGATTTCCTGATGCTTCTCTATATTGTGAAATGAATACAAGTAATTTCTTGTTAAACATAGTTATAAAGTAACAGATTCAAGTTATTAAACTTACGAATGGGTTTATGAGTGTATGATCTGGTATATTTACGAATAAGCCGGTACAAACACTCGATCGTATATTTTTGAAATACTTTAAATATTTAAAATAAATATGTCTAAACGATCAGCAGTACTATCGGTAACGCGTCCATTGGCCGTCTCCAAGGCAAAAGTGGATAAGACGTCTGATATCGATGAACAGTGGACACTATTGATCTATGCCTATCTGGCATTTTCCGCATTTTGGTTAATATTCGGGACACTTGTTGGTGAGTATCTCGGAATAAAATTTGTCTATCCTGACTTTGGTGTCGCATCATGGCTTTCATTCGGACGCCTGCGTCCGGTGCATACTAATGTGGTTTTTTGGGGATTCGCCTCACTGGCCATGATAGCATTAGCTCTGTATGTAGTCCCAAAAACCAGTCAGCGAATGTTGCATAGCAACAAACTGGCGTGGATAAGCCTTGGGTTAATAAATACTTCGGTTATCGCAGGTGTCATATGTTTACTCTCGGGGATTAATAACGGTGGACAGGAATACCGGGAATTTATTTGGCCCGTCATGGCATTGTTTGCAATTGCACTTGTTCTCCTGGTATATGATTTATATAAAACGATAGCAGACCGGGATGTTGAGGAGATCTATATCGCTAACTGGTATATCATGGCGGCTTTTCTGTGGACCATTGTTGTCGCCCTCGTTGGATATTTACCGTGGTATCAGCATGACGGTATCAGTGAAACGGTTATCCAGGGATATTACATGCATATGGGTGTGGGAATGTGGTTCACGCCAATGGTGCTCGGATTGACCTATTATTTCCTGCCAAAGCTACTGAACAAACCAATTTATTCGTATTCACTCGGTGTTCTTGCATTTTGGACGCAGATGACATTCTATTCGATGCTGGGAGCACATCATTTTGTATTCAGTCCTATTCCATGGTGGATACAAACAGTGGCTATAGTATTCAGCGTTGGTATGGTTGTGCCTGTCGCTGCCGGTACGGGAAACTTCCTGTTGACTATGAGGGGAAGCTGGCGGAAATTTGCACGTAGCTATGCCTTACCCTTTTTACTCGTCGGTGTACTGTTCTACTTTATCGTTTCGATGCAGGGTACTCTCGAGGCATTACGGACACTCAACAAAACTTGGCACTTCACGAATTTTACCATCGCACACTCCCATATGTCAATGTATGGTTTTGTCGTATTTCTCATCTGGGGTGGCGTTTATGGTTTGATACCTCGATTAACGGGTAAAGAGCCGCCACATTTTATGGTCGGAATGCATTTCTGGCTGGCGTTGACGGGTATTATAATATACGGTGCTTCCATGATGATAGGCGGTACTTTACAGGGACAAAGCTGGATTGCCGGGCAACCGTTCATTCAATCTGTGTCATTGATGGTTCCGTATTGGGTGTGGAGAGCTGTAGGTGGTACACTCATGTTTATCTCCCACCTGGTATTTGCATATAACATTTGGGTAATGAGGCCGCAAAGCATGCCTGAAAAAGCGCAAGCAGCAGAACAATTAGCCTAAGCAGACAGAAAAATATTAAAAGAGCGTTATGAAACTAAGCTTTCACAAAAATCATAAATTATTATTTAGTGTAGTATTCTTTGGCTTCGTTGCATTAAGCCTGATTATCGCTGTCGGACCGGCGTTTTGGGTGCAGGATAATAATGAACCATTACCGGGTTCCAAACCAATGACGAAGCTGCAAAAAGAAGGAATGAGGATATATATTGATGAAGGATGTGAATATTGCCACACCCAACAAGTTCGTCCAATTGCTGAAGATAAAATTTGGGGACGGCCGTCAACCCCCGGCGACTATGCGCATATACACCGGTTAAACGTCTGGCAGGAAACACCAAATATACTCGGAACAGAGCGTACCGGACCCGACCTGAGCAATGTCGGTAAGAGAAGGGCAAGTAAAGTTTGGAATTATATCCATCTTTATAATCCCCGTGCTGTGGTTAAGGAATCGGTAATGCCGGCCTTTCACTGGTTATTTAAAGTGGTAAAAAATCCGGGGCCGAACCAAACGGTAATACCGGTACCTAAAGAATATGCACCTAAAAACGGCAAGATTGTGCCAACGCAACGGGCTGTTGCACTTGTGGATTATATACTGTCGCTGAAACAAACGCCTCTGAATGAAAAAGGACCACAGGTTTCCGAATCTGCATCCGAAAATAATGGTGGTACAAGTCCGCAGCAAAAAAGCACCGCCGGTACGGGTAAAATAAACGGAAAGAATATTTTTGTTCAGAATTGTGCAGCCTGTCATCAAACGAATGGTGAAGGTGTCCCCGGGGCATTCCCGCCACTCGCTAACGATCCGGTTGTTAATAATGATAATCCTGCAGAACATATCGAGACCGTCTTGCATGGCAAATCGGGAACAACCATAAATGGCGTAAAATACACGGCGCAGATGCCGCCTCTGGGTGAATCGATGTCGGATGAGGAAGTGGCGGCTGTTATCAATTATGAACGGACCCATTTTGGAAACCACGGTAAGACAATTACACCGCAGGATGTCGCTAAAATCAGAAATCAGGATAAAAATAATGGTAACGCACAATGACTTCCTTAATGATTTCACTAATACTGTTATTTCAACAGGCCAATGAGTTTTCAACAAGCGTGGGTGGACGCCAGGATGGGCCAAGTGGTTTTTTTGATTATGCCATAGTCGTTTTCTCGGTTATTATTGTCATATGGGTGTATTATTTGTGTATTAAAGGTTTTTTTAAACGCAGTAAAAAGGAAAAAGCGCCCGACCATATTAAACGTCGCATTTTACAAGAGGATTTTTAATTAAAGAATATCATTATTTATGAGTGCGAAAAATACTGAAAAGGATAAAAGTAAAGTTATCGTCTATTTGGATGATGAGAAAGAACCGTTATTGACTTATCGGCCCCCTGTGCGTTTTGAATTGGATACCAGCGCGTTGGAGGACGGAAAGCACCAATTGCGTATAGAAGCTTATGACTCTAATGACAGGCGGGGGGTTCGGATCATCCCATTTGAAGTGCGGAACGGCCCCGGTATCGGTGTGAACGGTTTGCAGGCCGATGATATTCTCGAGGGTAAAGTGCCGATTTTGATCAATTCTTATGGAGGCGAAACAGAACAATACTGGCAGCCCAACCGTGCCGAGACACCGGCACCAATTCCTACATGGGCGTGGGTTTTGTTACTGGCTGTCGTCGCCTGGGCAACGTATTACGTGGCCCGGCAATGGAATCCTCCACCCGAATTCGCAAGCACTCCAACCTATAGTGGGACAACCAAAGCGCCAGAGACCGCTTCCATGTCCGGTAAAAGCGGTGAAGGAGGTGGTGGTAATGCTTTGGGGGCTAATTTATTCCGTACCAGTTGCGCCAGCTGTCATCAGACTAACGGCCAGGGATTACCAGGAGTTTTTCCACCATTAGCCGGAGACCCGGTGGTGACGGCCAAAGATCCTCAGGAACATATAAAAATCGTATTGCACGGCCTGCAGGGAAAAACGATAAACGGCGTCAAGTATACGGCACAGATGCCGGCCTGGGCCGATCAGTTGTCGGATAAAGAAATTTCGGCTATCATCAATCACGAACGGACCAGCTGGGGAAATAACGCCCCAACGGTAACATCCCAGGATGTAGCAAAAATCCGTAAAGAAATTAATGC
>DATFMH010000137.1:0-44215 GCA_035267045.1 Balneolales bacterium | reverse complement strand
GCACGGGGCCCCGACAAATTGGATGAGGTGACCATAGCGAGGAGGTCCCACCCGTTCCCATTCCGAACACGGCCGTTAAGCTCCTCTGCGCCGATGGTACTGCATCGCGGTAGAGTAGGTCATTGCCTCATCCCTTTTTTTTATTCATACCCAAGGCTTCTCATCTGAGTAGCCTTCTTTGTTTGTAAAACCCCTCTTATTCCGTTTCCCTTTGGGAAGATACACCCACCTGCCGGTTTGAAACCGCATGATATTGATAAAAGAACAATATTATTTATTAGCATGCTAATTTCCGATATTATAATATAAAATATGGGTAGCTATTTTTTTAAGATTAGCCGCTATTTATTTACATTTCTCAAGTAACACAGCTAATTCATTTTTGATAGGTAGTAATGGAGGAATTAAAACCAATAGATATTAGTATTATCATTGTTAATTACAATGTAAAAGAATTCCTTGCCAATCTTCTTAATTCCATATATAAGGCACAACACCAACTGTCACTCGAAATAATAGTCGTTGACAACGCCTCAATCGATGATTCCATTAACTATCTTAAAAAGCGTTATCCTAAGGTCATTTATCTGGCTAATGAACAAAATGTGGGTTTTGGGAAAGCTAATAATCAGGCAATAAATATTTCCCGCGGTAAATATGCACTTATTATTAATCCGGATACTTTAATCCGTGAGGATACATTGATCACAATGTATAATCATATGGAGAATCACCCGGAAACAGGTGCCGCGGGTTGTAAATTGCTCAATCCTGATGGCAGTTTCGCTTTGGAATCCCGAAGATCAATACCCACTCCCTTTTCAGCTTTATGGAAAATTCTTGGCCTTACGGCTCTCTTTCCAAAAAATAAAACATTTGCGGATTATTACCTGAGCTGGATGGATGAAGATAAACCATCACGTGTACCGGTATTATCAGGCTCTTTTATGTTTTTCCGTACGGAAGTGCTTAAAGAATTAAAAGGATTTGATGATCAATTTTTCATGTACGGGGAAGATATTGATCTTTGCCACCGTGTCAACGAGGCAGGTTATAATATTGATTATGTTCCCGATACAAGTATTGTCCATTTCAAGGGGGAAAGTACCAAAAAAGATAATATCGATTATATCGTATTATTCAATAAGGCTTTATATCAATTTTTTAAAAAACATTACGGGTATAGTTATAGTATCTTTTTTCGTACAATAGTGTTACTGGGTATTCTAATAAGGGGAGTGATAAGCTATGGGAAAGCCCTGTTTAAAAAAGGGTTATTCCCATTATCGGAACTTTTAATAATTAATCTTATAGTCAGTGCCGGTTTCATACTGCGGTTCAACATTAATTTGACCAATGGCCTTCAAAACTATCAGTTACATTATTTGACGATTAACATTTTAATTACAACAATATTTTTACTTGGTGCCAAGTATTATAATCTTTACAGCAAAAACAGAAATTCAATTCTGACAATTGTAAAAACTGTTATTCTTTCGTTTGCAGGGGTTGCACTCATAACTTTTTTTGTTCGGCAATTCGCTTTTTCCCGGCTTATACTTGGAGTCGGATTAGTTATAAGTACTATTATATTATCATTGGGTCGGTTAATCAGAAAGAATTTATTGTCCAATCCCAATTATGTCAGGGGACGAATACGCCCGGTTAAATTATTTATTGTTGGTACGGATGAGACAACTTCCCGTTTCATCAGACGAATACGAACTAAAGTAGACTGGAATTACGAGATAAGTGGATTAATAAGTGATAAACCGGTCATTGAGCCGGAAGAAGTGGAAAATGTGCCGATTATTGGAAGTATTAATGAGTTACCGGGTCTGGTACATAAGAATGATATTGATCAAATAATTTTTATGTTGGGTGCCTTATCTCATGACGAGATACTTCATGTTATAACACAGATACAGGATGTGAATGTCGTATATAAAATGGTGCCGGATTCCCTTGATTTCATCATTGGTAAATCAAATATCGAATACCTTGATGACATCCCGGTTCTGGATGTTGAGCTTGCTTATAAAACACCCTGGAATCAATTTGTGAAACGCTCATTCGATATTATCGTTTCTTTGATTCTCATAATTTTAATGATGCCATTTGTATTACCGGCTTTGATCATTCAATGGAACAAAAAGGATGTAATATCGATATCAGGAAAATTTCCTAATTCGACCGTAAGTTTATTTTCTCCTTACCTAAAACATAAGTGGAAAAACAGATATCTGCTTTATTGGCAAATATTAAAAGGGAAAATAAGTTTTGTAGGTGCACCTTTGACTTCCATAAGAAATGAAGATTTGACGTATAAACGGGGTATGACAGGGTTACGACAAATAAATGAATCGCGTGTTTATCATGAGTCTGAAAAAGAAAGATATGAGATCTACTATCTTCAAAATTATTCTATTTGGCTGGATATTGATATCCTGTTAAAAACACTGGCCGGGAAGTCCAAGCCACTTATAAGTCTTGATGCTTTTGATCTTTAAAGGCGTTTATCTAACTGTTTTACCATTTTCGGGTACCATTCCTCAAAGGTTCCTTCCGATATTTTTTCCCTGGCTTGTTCCATAAGCCATAAATAGAAAGTGAGATTATGCGCGGAAGTTAAATGCAGTCCTACAATCTCTTTGCATTTCATAAGATGGTGAATATATGCCATACTGTAATTTTGGCACAGATCAGATGGGAAATCTTCGTCTGCCGATTCAAAACAGCTTTTCCATTTCGCATTTTTGGTATTAATCGTACCATTTTGTGTGAATATCATTCCGTTTCGGGCATTTCTGGTCGGCATCACACAATCGAACATATCGATTCCCCTGGCAATTCCTTCCAAAAGATTAGATGGTGTTCCGACTCCCATCAGGTAGCGTGGTTTATGTTCGGGTAGGACATCGGTACAGATATCGGTCATAGCATACATTTCAGGGGCAGGTTCCCCAACACTCAGGCCGCCTATAGCATTCCCGTCAAACTCAAGCTCGGCAATAGTTTCTGATGATTCTTTACGCAGGTCACCGAATGTACAACCTTGTACAATACCGAATTGTAATTGGTTATGTCCATAGAGGGGGTTGCTCTTTAGGAAAGCTTTTCGCCCTCTCTCAGCCCATTTGTGTGTCAACTTCATTGAATTTCTGGCATACGTCTTAGGGCTTGGATTCGGTGGACACTCATCCAGTGCCATTATGATATCCGAACCTAAAATTCGTTGTGTTTCAACTACATTCTCAGGTGTAAACAAATGTTTGGATCCGTCAAGATGACTTTTAAAAGTGACCCCTTCTTCATGAAGCTTTCTGTTATCGGAAAGTGAAAATACCTGGAATCCCCCGGAATCCGTTAAAATGGGTAAATCCCAATTCATAAATTTATGAAGACCTCCCGCCTTGAACAGAATATCCGTCCCGGGTCTCAGATAAAGATGATAGGTATTTCCAAGAATTATTTGTGCCTTAACTTTCTCTTTAAGTATGGGTTGCGGTACAGCTTTTACCGTAGCCTGGGTACCAACCGGCATAAAGATAGGTGTTTCTATAGTCCCATGATCTGTAGTCAATCTTCCGAGTCTTGCTTTAGAACCGTTGGATGTTTTTAATAATTGAAAGTTATCCATGAATATGTATGGGAATTACTTATTAAATTTTACTTCTCAGTAAAGATGTTATTTTGTTTCAAAATAATATGTAAAAGAAACTGTAGTATCTTTGTATTATTTTCGGAGCTAAATTTAAAAAACCGGCAAATTGTTTCACAATTGTTATAAAAGAATATTTTGGATCGTTTAAAAAATATAGCAGTTACTATAGCATGCGACTTTATTGTCCTGATCTTGTCATGGTACGTTTATTATTACCTGCGTTTCAGATTAATCTGGGAAGGTAGTAATAATGGTATTCTTCCTGCAACACTATTTATCCCTGCTCTGATTATTGCAATTTATTGGATTGTCATTTTCGCAATTTTTGGCCTTTATAAAGGACTCTACCTAATTTCACGTTTTGATGAGACGATACAAGTAATCAAGATAACTGTTATCGGTACATTGATATTATTTTTTCTGCTTTTTATTGATACACTTGGTTGGAATATACAAAACATTAAATATGCCAAAACCTACACACTGATATATTGGTTGGTTGTCGTTATGTTTGTCTCTTTCAATCGTTTTATCATTCGTTCAATTCAGCGATACAGGGTCCAAAAAGGTAAAGGGCTGCATAAAGCCATCATTGTAGGTACCGGAGAGTCGGCATTATCCATTTATGATAATCTAAAACGTCATCCAACATCAGGTATGCAAGTTGTAGGATTTGTAGGTACAGGCAACGATATTCCGAAATCAGTCAGGATTAACGATGAAACAAAACCTTGCCTTGGTGCTATAAGCAGCATAAAGGCATTGATATTGGCACATAATATTCAACATATCATTGTCGCACTGGAGAAAGAAGACAATGATCAGATCATTAATATAATAAATGAAATAGATATACCGGATATTTCCGTTAAAATATTACCGGATTTTTATCAGATGATCATTGGTTTGAATCAGACGAATCAGATTTTTGGCTTACCTCTTATTGAAGTAATGCCTGATCCGATGCCGTCATGGGAAAAATTCACAAAGAGAGTATTTGATATCCTGTTGTCATCCTTGATCTTAGTGGTCACACTTCCGCTTTCTGTGATAATAGGCATATTAGTAAGGATCACATCGAAAGGGCCTGCCATATATCGTCAGAAACGTGTCGGGTTATACGGAAAAGAATTTACGATGTTTAAATTCAGGACTATGTTTATTGATGCTGAAAAAGGTACCGGCCCCATTTGGGCAAGTAAAGAGGATCCACGAATTACACCATTAGGTTATTGGCTTCGAAAATTGAGGCTTGATGAGTTGCCTCAATTTATAAATGTCATTAAAGGTGATATGAGCCTGGTAGGACCGCGACCGGAACGACCTTATTTTGTTGAGAAATTTAAAAGTGAGATACCTTTATATTCAAGAAGACTGCGTGTGCGGCCTGGTATTACGGGCTGGGCCCAGGTAAAATGGAAGTATGATACAAATATTGAAGATGTTCGCGAAAAAACGAAATATGACCTTTTTTACGTTGAGAATATATCTTTAAGAATGGATTTCAAGATACTCTTAAATACAATATTGACGGTGATGGCAGGAAAAGGCCAATAAGTTATTATATTATATATACTTGGCAGAAAACAATTTACAAGTTGATAAGGATATTAATTAGCCTGGAAATTTCATATCATTACTGGATTTATGTTTTGGTTAATAATAGATAGATGGAGTAACTATTAAATGGCGGCTGAAGTACTCGTAGTCATACCGACCTATAATGAAGCGGGCAATATTACCCGTATGCTTCATAGTCTTGTGGATCTACCTATACCCGTAGACGTTCTCATCGTTGATGACGGCTCACCGGACGGTACGGCTGATCTCGTGAAAAAAGCAGCACAGGAATATCCGGGAAAAATATTTCTGTTGGAACGCGAAGGTAAAATGGGACTTGGGACAGCTTATGTCACCGGTTTCCAGTATGCTCTTGGAAAAGACTATATCTACATCTGTGAAATGGATGCTGATTTTTCACACGATCCGAATGATGTGCCAAGATTGGTGGAAAAAGTTAAAAATGGAGAAGCGGATATTGCTATCGGCTCCCGGTATTCTAATGGTATAAGTATTATAAACTGGCCATTATCCCGTTTAATCTTATCCTATGCTGCTAATCTGTATGCACGCTTTATAACAAGATTACCTATCTTCGATACTACAGCAGGATTTAAATGTATTCACAGAGATGTGATTAAGACGATTGATTTGCATAAGATCACATCAAACGGTTATTCTTTTCAGATAGAATTACATTTCAGAGCATGGAAAGCAGGTTTTAAACTAAGGGAAGTTTCTATTATTTTCAGAGAGCGTCAGGAAGGTGTCTCAAAGATGTCAAAGAAGATCGTAATGGAAGCCATATGGAGAGTATGGGTTTTACGTCTTAGAAGTATTTTTCACATATTATGATGTATGGTTGAATAAGCGAACCTTGTGATGAATGCTTCTATAGGTAATTTTTAACTTATTATAGTAAATTAAAACCGTTAATCTTTTGTTATATTAGTCCGTTAGTGCACTAAATTAAGCCCCAGGAAGGGAATAAAAAATTATTAGCATGCAATATTTAGACTTTGAGAAACCGATAGTTGAACTTGAAAAAAAAATTGCAGAATTAAGTGACCTATCATTAGCCGATAGCGATGTTTTGTCGGCTGAAATAACAAAATTAAAAAAACGTGTTGAGGAATTACGGACCTCCATTTTTACCAATTTGACACGTTGGCAGAGAGTCCAGTTAGCCCGTCATCCGGACCGGCCTTATACTCTTGATTATATTTATAAAATAGCAGAAAATTTTATTGAACTTCATGGAGACCGGTGTTACGCCGATGATAAAGCTCTTATTGGCGGTCTTGCAACCATAGATGGAATTTCTGTTATGATCATAGGCCATCAAAAAGGCAGGGATACGAAAACCAGAAAATATCGTAATTTTGGTATGGCTAATCCTGATGGTTACAGAAAAGCCTTAAGGCTTATGAAATTAGCCGAAAAATTTAATATCCCAATTGTAACATTGCTGGATACTCCGGGAGCCTATCCCGGCCTGGAAGCCGAAGAAAGAGGTCAAGCGGAAGCTATTGCTCGCAACCTGATGGTTATGGCTAATCTTAAAGTCCCTATTGTTACCGTAGTAATTGGAGAAGGGGCAAGTGGCGGAGCCATAGGTATAGGTATGGGTAATGAAGTGTTTATGATGGAGAATACATGGTATTCGGTTATTGCCCCTGAATCATGTTCGTCGATTTTATGGAAGACATGGGATTATAAGGAACAAGCAGCTTCTGCATTGAAATTAACCGCCTATGATTTAAAGGAATTAAAGGTCATAGATGGCATTATTCCGGAACCCCTGGGTGGCGCTCATAGAAATTACGAAGAAGCCGCTGCTGCTGTTAAGAAGCAGGTGGTTAAAAGCCTTAAAAGACTGATAAAGCTGAAAGAGGATAAACTCGTTCAACAAAGAATTGATAAATATTCTTCAATAGGAGCCTGGGTAGAATCAAAAAAAATTAAAGAAAAGAAGTAAGCGGTTATTTGTGTGAATTTTCCAGAGAAAGATCCGATTATAACCCATACTATACAATTACGTAGCCGTTACAGTGAAACGGATAAAATGGGTTATGTGTATTATGGGAATTTTTTAGAATATTTTGAAGTAGTCAGAACTGAACTTATTCGTCAAGTTGGATTACCATACCGGAAAATGGAAGAAAACGGGGTTATGCTACCGGTTGTTAAAGCTGAAGTAGAATATAAAAGGCCGGTTAAATACGATGAACTTATGGATATCACGGTTTTTATTTATGATTATCCATCGGTCCGTTTGGTCACTTATTACGAAGTATCGACAGAGGGTCAGGATAAGCCGAATACGTTTGGCAGAGTTGATTTGACTTTTATGGATGTTGTTAGTCGGCGCCCGATACGTGCCCCAAAAGAATTTAATGACGGTATCCGTAATTATTTAATGAAACAAACATGAATGAAGAAATTACATTTATTGTTGAACGGGCTCTGAAGGAAGACATCGGTAATGGTGATATAACTACGGAAGCCATATATTCAGGCAATGAAAGAGCTCACGGCCGTTTTATAGCTAAACAACAAGGGGTTATAGCAGGACTCGAACTGGTAGAGTATATATTTTCTCAGCTAACAGACGATATTAAACTGAGTCTGATATTTAACGACGGTGATGCTGTTGATAAGGGAGATGTTATAGCTGAAATAGAAGGCTCGTCCGGCCGAATCCTGACTGGCGAACGAACAGCTTTGAATTTTATGCAACGTATGAGTGGTATTGCAAGTAAAACACGTATGTATGTTGATGCCGTCAGTCATACGTCAGCTAAAATTCTTGACACGCGTAAAACGGTACCGGGTCACCGATATTTAGATAAATGGGCTGTTCGGTTAGGAGGTGGTCAAAACCATCGAATGAGGTTAGATGACCGATTTCTCATTAAAGAAAATCATATAACAGTTGCCGGTTCTGTAAGTAATGCTATCCAGGCATGCCTGGATTTCAAAGCTCGTCGTTTGATAAAAGCCGATATAGAAATAGAGGTGCAGGATTTAAAACAACTTGATGAAGTATTGGATTATGGAGGCGTAAAATACATCCTGTTGGATAATATGACGACCGATGATATGAAAAAAGCAGTTGAGAAAGTCGATGGAAGCGTGTTACTTGAGGCTTCAGGTAATGTTACATTACAAACTGTTACGAGCATTGCAGAAACGGGAGTAGATTTCATATCGGTTGGAGCACTTACTCATTCTGTTGAAGCACTGGACATATCATTAATATTTGACTGAGATAATAAATAGATGACATTCGGTCCATATGAAAAAAGAAAATTTTTATCCGGCTATTTTTTGATAGTGGGGATGTTGGCTTTTCTATTATTTGCTGCGTTGGGTCCGGGTATCTACACCAACGATCCAACAGTATGGTACTTCAGTTGGCAGCGCATGCTATTTTCAGCTTTATGTCATCAAAATCCGGGACGATCATTTTATATTAATAATGTTCAAATGGCGGTTTGTACAAGGTGTTTTGGTATCTATTTGAGCGCTTTTACAGGGAGTGTACTTTTCCCTTTAATATCTGTTTGGGTCAAGAAAAAGTTTAAGGGTGGCAAGATATTATTGGCAATCAGTTTATTGATTATTATTATAGATTTTTTAGGAAATGCTTTTGGGTTTTGGGTAAATACGGATATCTCTCGTTTTATAACTGGTATTCTGCTCGGAATGAGCGTTACCTACATGATGTCCGCTGATTTCTATAATAGTGTTAAACATTCATATAATATGGAGGAATTAGTATGGAACCGGTAGATCAAAATAGTTATTGGTCATCAGTTATCCTGGCAAGTTTGATATTTGGTGTTGTTTATTTTGCACTGACAATTGGGACCGGATATTATGTTATAAATCATCAACCGGCAAGTGTGGCCATGAGTCCGTCGTCTATTATCGGTACGGTTGTTTGCTTATTCGCAGGTTTTGGTGGTATGCTGGCAGTCTGGCATCATGTAAATGAATATGAAGTAACCATTCAAATGGGCCGTGGAGCTGTGATAGGGATCATTACCGGTCTACTGATAGGTGTCATCAGTTTTGTATTAGTACATTTATGGGAATACATAGATCCAAACTATACAAGCCGTCTAATGGATGTTCAGATAGCCATTATGAATTCTAAAGGAAATATGACTGCCGAACAACAACAAAAAATGGCAGATATGATGCATAACAGGGGGGGGATGTTTCAAGTTCTCGGAGCGTTATTTACTACTATCGGCCTTGGGATATTAAATTTGATAACAGGTATTATAGGTGCAAAAATTTTTAAGGGCGACGAAGCAGCTATAGTAGAATAAAAGTTTATAAATAAATAAATAAATGACAGAAACAGATAATATTACCGGTTCCACTGATAGTAAACATCTTTCATGGATGGAGCGAAATGGATTTCCTGCCTGGTTGGTAGTATTCGGCTGGATTATAATTGCTTTTATACTTTTCCAGGTTGTAGGATCCGTAATTTCTCTTGTCCTTATTTATTATAAAACAGGCCATATAATGGACCTGGCACAGTCGTCGAATCTTAAAAAATATCTTGGTTATATCTTTATTGGAAACACGACCGGTCAAATTGTATTTCTGGGATTGGGAACATTGCTTGTAACTCGATTGGCTGCACCAAAAGGCAAAGTATTTTCATTCCTGGGATTCCGTTATAATGATGATATTGGCCGGATGATCGTCTTAACGGTATTCTTGGTTCTGGCTATACAACCTGTTATCTGGTTATTATCGTGGATTAATATGCAGATCCCTTTTCCTGAAAGTTATCTTCACTTCGAAGATATGCAGGATAAAATCTTGCAGGATTTTTTATCTGGAAATAAGCAGGTTTACTGGACATTATTTAATGTTGCTTTAGTACCTGCCTTTTGTGAGGAAGTATTGTATCGCGGATTTGTCCTCAATACACTGAAAAGGAAATGGGGCGTTACGGCAGCCGTATTGATATCAGGTATCGTTTTCGGATTGTACCATGTGCGTTTTACGCAGCTGATTCCATTAGCATTTCTTGGTATTTTATTAGCCATTTTAGCCTGGAAATCAGGTAGTATCCTGCCGGCGATGGCTGCTCATTTTGTTAATAATGCAACCAGTGTTTTAATAGCATATAAATTTCCTGATTATGCATTTTCAAATACGAACGCTGATTCCCTGCCACCAGTTATTTATATAGTCTTGGGATTCTTAGTTTCAGGTTTTTTGTTTTATCTTTTTATAAAAGAGTCAAATAAATGTATTGAAGGAGACCAACATGTTTAGTACGCCTAAACCGAATAATATTGAAGACTGGGAATGTGTCTATGAAACAAGTAAAGAATATGACGCTCAGTTAGCTAAGAGTTATCTCGAAAGCAGGGATATCGAAGTAAGTATTTTATCTAAGAGAGATTCATCCTTTGAAGTTAATGTAGGTGATATGGCACTCATTTATGTGTACGTGCCTAACGATTATGTTGAAGATGCAAAGAAAGCTCTTGAAGAATGGCAAAATGCCGAATCTGTGGATGACGAGGAAAACGAATAATCATTTCAGTTAATAACCGCATATAGTGACGGAACTTTCAAAAAGGATTGCCTTCGCAGTTATTGCAGGTCCCCTGTTTCTTGCTTTGTTATGGCTTGGTGGCTGGTATTTCAGGATAACCATCCTTATAATAGGCCTGTTAATCCAGTATGAGATGGGAGGTATAGCCGATCATGCCGGTTTGGCTCCCAATATGTGGCTGAGTTATTTGACCGGTATATGGATTATTCTTTATCCAACCCTACCGGCTGCCTCTATATGGGGATTTGTGTTACTTCTGATTTTAATGTTGGTTGAAACCCTTAATCATAAACCGGACAGTGTTAAACGGATTTTTGGTACACTGTTTTGTAGTTTATATGCCCCCCTGTCACTAGCCGGCTTTTTATATATTCGTAATGATTTCGGAACCGATACGCAAGGATTTGCATTATGCCTGTCACTCGTTCTTATGGTATGGGGTAATGATGTGTTCGCATATTTCGGCGGACGTACTTTTGGAAAGCATCTTCTGGCACCTCACATTAGTCCCCAAAAAACATGGGAAGGATTTGTATCGGGATTTATTGGTGCCGGAGTTGGATTGATTCTAGTCCGGTTCGCGTTTGGTCCTTCCTATCCCATTCATATAATCATGAGCCTGTCAATGATTCTGGTGGTCAGCATTTTTGGGCCGGCAGGTGATTTGGCGGAAAGCAAATTAAAACGGTTTGTCAATATAAAGGATTCAAGTGATATAATTCCCGGTCACGGGGGAGTATTTGACCGTTTCGATGCTTTATTAATGGCTGCTCTGTCGAGTTTTATATTATTAACAATTGCACAAGAAATATTTCATGTCTCATTTTGAATTATCATTCAAACAAATAGACCTTCCACTCAGGCATACCTTTACAATTTCAAGAGGATCACGGAATTTTGCTAAAAATGTAATTATAAAGCTTAAAGCTGATGATATCGAAGGCTGGGGGGAAGCAGCTCCAAATCACCGATATAACGAGACTCCCGAATCAGTAATTAATTTTCTTCAAAAACTTGAATTGTCCCGGATATCCAACCCCTACGATATCCAGGTTATTCTTGATTATTTAAATAAAATAGAACCGGGAGAGTTTGCAGCCAAAGCGGGTCTTGAAATGGCATTCCAGGATTGGATCGGGAAGAAACTGAATCTTCCATTATACAAATTGTGGAATGCTCCCTCAAACACCGGACCGCAGAGTTCAGTTACGATTGGCATTTCCGAAATGGAAATGATTGAGGGAAAAATCCGGGAATTCGAACAATATCCCATCTATAAAATAAAACTCGGAACAGATTATGACAGGGAGATTATAAACAAAATCCGGTCTGTAACCGATAAACAATTGTGGGTGGATGCCAATGAAGGGTGGAAATCTTTTGATCAGGCTAAAGGGATGATTGAGTTTTTAAAGGATAAAAATATCGGTATGATAGAACAACCAATGCCCGCATCTAAGATAGATGATATTTCAGAATTGAGAACCATATCGAAAATTCCTTTTATGGCTGATGAGGGGTTTACAGGGAAAGAAAAACTGGATGATATTGCCGCGGCTTACGATGGTATTAACATCAAACTGATGAAAGTAGGCAGTATGCGAAAAGCGTTGCAGCTTATTGGCCAGGCACGAAAATATGGATTGAAAATAATGATCGGTTGTATGTTGGAATCGGGTATGGCAAATACCGCGGCTGCTATTCTTAGTCTTTGGGCTGATTATGCCGATATTGATGGACCCATGCTGTTAGCCGATAATCCATTTGAGGGTTTCAAATTGGATGAAAATTATAGGGTGAAAGTAAATGATATGCCTGGTTTAGGTGTTAAAATGGTAAGTACTTCATTGTTGTCACAAGAAGTGTAATTTATCATATAATTAATCCGGTATGAAAATCTTACTTACAGGGGGTACAGGATTTCTTGGATCTCATTTGTCAGATTTCTTGATAAAGCATAATCATGAGCTGACAATTATTAGTCGATCACCTGAGAATTATAGAAAATTTGAATCGAATAACCGTCATTTTGTCGCCTGGCAATCGGATCTGTCCAATATTATTTCTGAAGCAGATGCGATCATTAACCTGGCCGGCAAAAATTTGTTTGATCAGCGGTGGACTAGTGAAGTAAAAAGGGATATCAGAAATAGCCGGATTAATGTTACGACTGCGATTATTGAGGGTATCAAGAAAGCACAAAATAAACCTAAGGTACTCCTTTCGGCCTCTGCTGTAGGTTATTATGGTGATAGAGGTGATGAAATGGTAACGGAAGAATCACCGGCGGGGGATGATTTTTTAGCATTATTATGTAAAGATTGGGAAGGTGAGGCTTTGAAGGCCGGGAAATCGGGAGTTAGAGTTGTAATTCCCCGTATCGGTATACCACTGGCAAAAGACGGCGGTGCGTTACAACAAATGTTAACGCCATTTAGGTATTTTGTGGGTGGAGCTTTGGGCAATGGCCAGCAATATTTCCCATGGATTCATATTGAAGATTTATGCCGGAGCTTTCATTACGTTTTGACAAATGACGATTTTAAAGGTGCTTTTAATGTTAGTTCTCCCAATCCGGTAACGATGAATAAATTTGCCAAAGCTTTGGGAACCGCGTTGAACAGACCAAGTTTGTTTTCAGTACCTGAATTTGCCCTTAAACTGGCTTTAGGTGATGCAGCAAAACCCGTAACTGCAAGTTTGCGTGTGATTCCGAAAAAATTACTGGACCACGGATTCCAGTTTAAATATAAAAAAGTCCTGCCGTCACTTATCGATATCGTTGAATGATGAACAGTTTGTACCAAATCTAATACATGTTTGATCAATTTGGAACAAAGTGTGTACTATCTCGAATGCAGCCGATCTTATTTTGTTGCTGTCGCGGGTTTATTAGATAGTGTCCAGCATTGTAATCCTTCTTGTGTTTGTGCAATCAGTTCCATTTCACCGTTACCATCAAGGTCCGTAACGATAGGATATTGCATAGCAGAAGTAGGTAAGTTGTACATTCGCTCACCACTGAGGATGTTCCAGGCATAAAGACGGCCATAGTTCGCCAAAGATACGATATCTTGATTGTTATTACCTCTCAAATCAGTTACAAAAGGTGAGGAATCAGTTGCACTCGGTTGACCCATATTTTGAGTAAAACGAAGTTTCCCTTTTGTATTATACAGGAATATGGCCCCATTATTACTCTGTAGTAAAATAGCGTTTTCTTTTTTAACCGTTGATGAATCAATGCGTATCGGCACATCTTGCACCGAGGGTGCGCCGTTAATGGCTGTATTTGAAACATAGAGAGCCCCCATTTTTAAGCCATTACCCAGACTGTCGTAAGTTGTGTGTCTGTAAACGTTCATACTGTCCGATAACATGCGCTGTTTCCCAATGGTATAAAGATGGCCATCGGCCGATCCGAGAAGTACATTATTATTGAAGAAAACAGGCCGGGTTGTGAAACTCGCATTTGAAAAGATTGGGAATCCTTTTCGCAGAGCTCCATTTCTATTCCAGGCAAATAAGCTATTTTCAGCCACTGCCCAGATAGAAGATATACCGTCAAGTTCTTTAAAGATGGGCTGTTTTTTTATGACAGTGTTTGTACTAATCGGCCAGCCGCTTATATCCCTTCCTCTCCCATTTAATACGTGAAGTTTACGGTCAGCGGTTGCAACGATGATTTCCGGCAGACCATCATGGGTAACATCTGCAATGGTAATTGGCGCAGTTATTGTTTCATCTAATTTTAAAGGGAACTTTGGTAACAGGTCACCATTTTGATTCCACGCATAGATTTTATTACCTGCCGCTACCATGATAGCCCTTTGATTATTCCCGTACCAGTCATATACAATGGGTGAACCAATAGGTGTATCCCCGATAGTATGGGTATGCATTATTACTGTTCCGTCTGATGCAAGGGAATAGATATTGCCCTTATCGGTTGTAACAATAATCTCATTGTGGTTACTTCCCCCCATATCAGCCAGGATGGGTTTACCTGTTAAGTGTCCACCATCCATAGGGAATATCCATTTTTCAATATATGGCCGGTTCGATTGTTTCGTGGTGTATGTCTGTAAGTTAAATTTCAACTTTTTACCGGATGGATCACGCTGTAACGTTGCTGATAAAACATCAAATTTTGAGGTAATGGCCGGTACATTATTTTCCTGATCCAGGTAATATTTCAAATATCGATATAACCGGTTGTTTTTTGCATAAAAAAGAGCACTGAATTTGGTGGGAATATTATTCCGGATTTTACCATAGATATCCGTATAGTATAATACCCTGTTATGAGACCGATCGGTAATAATTCTGTTTGTCAGTCCCATTCGTGGTGATAAAATTGCTGCATGTCCGGTTATTCCCAGATAAAAAGTCTTGTAGGTACATAATGGTGACCCGATCAGATGAGCTAAAATGGTACTTCGTACATAATATCCATCTCCCTGTCTGCTAATAATCTCTTTATTCACCAACTCACTAAGATATTTTTGAAGTTTTGCAGGTTGTTCCAGTTTCCTTATAAAGAGATTTTCTCCGATATTCAGATAACCACTTGGATCGAACGCAACAAATGAGAACTCTGGGTTAATGGTTTTAGCGATTGATTGAATCAGGGCATTATCATTTCTTAATAACGAATCAGCTTTGGTATCCACTTTCATCGAGTCAGATATATCTGCCTTAGCCGGTAACCGTAATAATGCAAATGCTGCTGCATCAGATGGAATGTATTGATCGAGCGTTGGTTTATCGTTAAGTGATGATATCGATTGCGTGAGAGCTGAATGTTTAACAGAGTCTAAGGGTATTTCACCGTTAATATGCAGATTCTTTGTATTACCGCTTCCTGTCTGATAAACATTCAGATCGGCCGGTGCAAGCCCTTTGAAGGCATTCAAAAGGTATGGTCTATACCTGACCGCACTTTCCTGATTCAACCATTGATCCAGGTAGCCTCCGTTCAAAATTAGTGTCCCGGCTCGAATGTCAGCTTCCTTAATAGCAATCGATTTAGTTTTTCCCAGGTAAGAGCGGATGGCTTGTTCAATGCCATAACTGTTTTCTGATATGAATCCCCAATTTTTTATTTGACTTACATAAATTATTCGGTTATCAACATGAAGTTTGTTAATAATGATACCATCGGATCGATAATGATTCTCGGTAAAATTTCGATAGAAGTTTTCACTTAAAGCTGTCAGATTTCCCTGTTTCGTTCTAACTATCCATACAGGTTGCCATGATGTGGAAGAATTGGGATAAAGAACCATCCCTTTAAGCTCGGGAGAAAGTGTACTATCGTTAAATATTTTTTTTACAATGGGGATAGCCGAAGAACTTAAATCATCGAAAAATGGCATATATTCCGATTTAAGTGCCTGTGTAAGTGTTGTATTATTTTTAGGCACAACAACAGCCGGTGCATTGTAGGGCACTGCTGATATCCAGGGTTTATTGGGTATGGATCGTTTGCAGGATGCAAAAATAAGAGCAAAAGCAATAAGTAATAGAGAAAAATTTAAAGAAGGGACCTTTAATACTTTCTTTAATACTTTATTTTTAGTTGATTCCATAAATAGCTTTAAGAGAGTCATAGATATACTTTTCGAAAATGAACAATTTTTTTGTTGTCCGGCAAGAAATATTCGAATAAATAATAACCGGTTCCAATGTAATATTATTTTATTAAATGAGTTTTCTTAATCCCTTTTTATTAATTGGCATGGCAGCTATTGCTATACCGGTGATTATCCACATCATTAATTTGCGTAAACCGGAGAAGCTGTCATTTTCGACCATTGCTTTTTTTGAAGAATTACAAAAAAGCACAATTAAGAAGATAAAGATAAAAGAATATCTTCTGTTAGCCACTCGCGTTTTAGCCCTGTTGTTTTTGACTCTTGGATTGGCCCGGCCTTTCTTGCCTCCCCAAAATGTACCTGGTTTTGCTGCTGGCAAAGGGCCCGTTTTGTTCACTTTTTTAGTGGATAACAGTCCAAGCATGGCGCAAATTGATAAAAATGGACCATATATTGATCAAGCTAAACAGATTATTAAACAAGTTACTGATGATGCCAACAGCAATGACCGGTTTTTAATTTTTAATACAAATGGTGAATTGGTCAATTCTAATGTTGTTAATAAAAGTGTAGTTGGCAGCATCATTGATAATCTAAAAGTACAAAATAAAGGGGAATTTACCCGTTCACGCTTAAAACAATTATTGGATAGAAGTAAAAAAAACAGGGAAAGACGAACTATATTTTATTGGCTGTCGGATGGACAAAAAAAACAGATTGAGAATACACTGACAGATTTCAATCCGGCAAAGACGGAGGCGGCACAGAATGACGTTCCTGTTACGCTTCATTTTGTTAAGATTGGGGAACATGCATCCGGAAATGTAGGATTAACAAATATCACAATACCGGATAAAATTATTAGTTATGGGAAACAATTTGCCTTAATTGTTAAGGTAGAAAATTTCAGTGATGAACCGGTAGTCAATCAATTTATATCCTTAAAAATAAATGGTTCTCTGATAGGACAGTACGAAGTACAACTGGAACCCCATCAAACAAAAAAGTTCACATTTGATGTACCTGCTGATCATGAAGGTTATATTAAGGGGGCGGTAATTCTTGAAGGGGATCCTTATGAGTTTGATAATAAACGATACTTTTCTGTTAAGATCCCGGCTAAAAAATCGATTCTATTAGTGGCAGCATCCCGGGAGTCTGGTGAATATGCCCAAAAAGAATCGTATCTGGAATCTGCGTTATTGGCAGCTCAGGAGACAAGCGGACGTATATCAGTTAAAAAAGTATCCCTCGATAATTTAAATAAACAGTCCTGGAAGCAATACGATGCTATAATTTTGGATGGACTGCTGTCAATACCTGGTTATTTATTAAATGAATTGCAGAGTTATGTCCAAAATGGACATGGTTTGATTCTCTATCCATCAGAAAAGGGCGATATTCAATCGTATAATCAACTGCTTTCAGCATTAAACGCCGGTAAATTTGTTGGAATCAGAGGAGAATACGGCTCTTTCAATGAAATCGCGAAATTTAAGAACCTCGTGGAAGGCCATCCTATACTAAACGATATTTTCAATAAAAAGAAGGGTGAATCAATAAAAGTAGAGTTACCCAAATTATTTTATTATTGGGTGTATAAAGAATCTTCAAAGACCGGCACTGATGTGATATTCAGATCAAACATCTCCGATCCGATTCTGACTGAAACAGGATTCGGTAAAGGCAAAGTACTAATCTCATCAATAGGTACAGATCCTGGATGGTCCAATTTCCCTGCCAATGCCCTCTATGCTCCTATTAATTACCGGGTGGCATTGTATGCTTCATCGTCTGAAGCCGGCGGGTTATCAAAATTTGTGCTTGGTAATACATTTAAATGGAATTTGCCTTATGAAAATAAAAATGTGGTCATCCATCTAAATGGGGAGAAAATAAAGCCGGATGTAAAAACCGGGCCCCAAGGCCTGAATATTACCTATAAAGCCGATGAGTGGTCGCCCGGATGGGCAGAAATAAGCGATGGTACGAAAAAAAATGTAATTGCAGTAAATCAAAACATAATGGAATCGGATTTTGCTACGTTACATAATAAAAACCTTGATAAAATATTAGGTGAGCATTTTAAAAATGTTTCGTTAATTGAAAGTAGTAAACTATCAACAGAAGAGATTAAACAGAAGATTGATGCAGCCGGATTCGGTACAGAAATATGGAATTGGTTCATATGGATCGGATTAGGGTTACTAATTATTGAAACTATAATGACGAAAAGATTAAAAGCAGAATCTAATTCATGAATTTTTCCAGTTACATACCTGATTTACATACAGTGTTTCTGGTTATTCTTGTTTTCTTTACATTAGGGGCAAGTGTACTTACATTTGTTACGCTTTCGAATGCTGTTCGGTTGCGTAATGTAAAGCTAACGTGGAAAGCGGGTCGGTTGCACGGGTACCCGTTATTTGCCACTCTTTTCCTGGTATTCTCATTTTCTTTGTTTATCCTCTCGCTGTACCAACAAAAAGCGGAACATATTCTCATTTTCGCCTGTTACGGTTGGGCCGGTATAAATTGGTTTGTATCGAGTTTCCTGATGTCTAAACGATATATTACAGATCATGGTATTGTTAAAAATATTAATGATCCCTCTCAAACGGTGGCCTGGCACCGTGTAACTGATTTCGTAGAAAGAAGGGATGAAGGAAATTTACATTTTACATTTTTCTATACGCAGGAAGATAGTTTAAGCGGCGATAGAAAAGCTATACGGCTGGAACTTGATGTCCCAATGGAATTTGAAGCCACGTTCAAGAAAGTCTTGAATTACAAACTCGGGCGACGATTTAATCAAACATATATTCCTGCCAGCGGATCTGAGCAATTAAATTGAGGATTCGCAAATAATTTGTTTAGTTATAAAGTAAATAAGCAAACACCAACCAGGCTCCCCATTAATTAAAAGTTACCATTATTTGAATTTAAATACGCAACAAAAGGAACAAAAGGAACGAGTTTTATTAGTAGGTCTGTACGGACCTGATACCCATCGTGGAGAAGCACAGGAACATCTGGATGAGTTAGAACGTCTTACAGATACAGCCGGTGGAATAACCATTCGTAAGGTTCTGCAGAAAAGGCTAAAACCGGATGTCGGAACGTATATCGGTAAAGGTAAATTAAAGGAACTCAGTAGTTTTATTAAAACACATAATATCGATCTGGTTGTATTCGATGATGATCTGAGTGCCACACAAGTCAGGAATATACAAAATGGTACGAATGCAAAAGTTATCGACAGAAGTGCATTGATACTGGATATTTTTGCCTTTCGTGCCAAAACAGCGGCAGCTAAAGTGCAGGTTGAACTTGCTCAGCTGGAATATGTATTACCTCGTTTGACAAGGGCCTGGACGCACTTGTCACGGCAAAAAGGCGGTATCGGGACTAAAGGTCCTGGTGAAACCCAGATAGAAACTGACCGAAGGATGATCGGTAAGCGTATTGCGCTTCTTAAAGAAAAACTGGATAAGCTGAATAAACAACGTATCACGCAACGAAAAGGTCGTTCGGGTAAAACACGTATAGCTTTGGTTGGTTATACAAATGCCGGCAAATCAACGTTGATGAATGCACTTACAGAAACCCAATTATTTGCCGAAGACAGGCTTTTTGCTACTTTAGACTCCACAGTCAGAAAATTTAATGTAAATAATCGTGAGTTGTTACTGTCTGATACCGTGGGTTTTATAAGAAAATTACCGCATAACTTGATAGAAAGTTTTAAATCTACACTTGACGAAATTCGTGAATCGGATATATTACTACATGTCGTGGATGCATCATCTGAGACTGTAGATGATTATATCAAGGTCGTCAATAGCACATTAAAAGAAATAAAAGCAGATTCAAAACCGATACTTTTAGTATTTAATAAAGTTGATGCTATTGATGATAACTCAATAATAAAAGGCCTGAAACGTGATTATCCGGATGCCGTATGGATTTCGGCAGAACGTAATATCGGGCTTAATAATCTGGAATCTGAGATAGATAGAAAAATAATCGAAGATTCTCTCTTGAAAACATATGAGATACCGGTAAAAGAGTATAAAACCGTATCAGTTATTCATGAGATTGGCGAAGTTCTAAACGAAGAATTTGTGGATGACATAGTCCGTATAACTTTTAGGATCCCAAAGAAATACATGGGTGAATTAAGAAGTGTTATAAAACATAACGATTTTGATACATCTGTGGTTTATTAAAAAGAATAATGATATTATAGAATTAGAGGATATATAAACGTAGTCTGTTATGCTGGTTAAAGACTTGTTACATACCGAGTTCAATGCATTGTCATCTGAAGTGTCGAGAAATAAAGTTCTTGAACAGATGGAAGACCACGGGCTGAATATTTATCCGGTAATTGACCAGATTACAGGCAAATATATTGGTTTGATCACCAAAAAAATGATGCTGGAACGCACCCGGCAGATGGAAGATGAGACCGAATTATTAACAGAAATATCATTATATCCTGTTAAGGCATATCCAACCCAACACTTATTTGAAGTAGCCGGTATCTTTTTACGTAATGAATTACGGATATTACCAATTGTTGATATAGATAATAATTTTATCGGCGTCATTTACAAAAATGAAGTTTTCAAAACCATTCTGAATATGTTAAATCTGACAGAGTTAGGTTCGGTTTTGAATATAGAAGTTGATCAGAAAGATTATGTTCTGTCAGATATAATCCGGATTATTGAAATGGAAGGAGCAAAAGTGTTGGGCGTTGCCATAGAAGCCCCGTCTGATACCTTTAGTCGTATTAAAATATCAATAAAATTAAATATGACTGAGATTATGGCTGTGTCATCATCGCTTAAACGTCATGGATTTGTTATTACATCTGAATCACATGATTCTTCTCAAAGCAGGGAATACGAAGAGCGTGCCGACGAGTTTTTACGATATTTAGAAATATGAGAATAATATTTTCAATCGAAAAACTGTATTTCTCTTCTGAAAAAGTTCTTCAATAGTATTATAATATGCTTGATCGCATGTAGTGATCTGGTATTATCAACCTAATATTTATGTTAGTATATTATTCCCACCGATAATTGCGTTGTGATGCTAAAATCTCAATTTTTATAACTAAAAAATTATTTGAAATTGCGGCGAGAAAAGAATATTAGATATACGATATTAGTAATCATTCTTCTCATTTTACCTGTAAGTGGATGGGCTCAGAATGCTTTGAATCCACGATATGATGATTATTATACCGGACTAAAACTATACAAAGAAGGGTTGTTTAATCAGTCCATAAAATCTTTCCGAAATTTTATGGATAAGCATCCGGGTGATGATATCAATTCAACAGCCTATTTTTATGTTGTTAAAGCACAATCTCAAATCGACAGTGCCAATGCTTCCACCTATTTCAAGAAGTATTTGATCAAATATCCCAAAGGTGATAAATCAGTCCGGGTACTGATTGAACTGGGCAATCAAGCCGATCGAAACGGGAAGTATAAAACAGCTATTGAGTACTTTCATGAAGTGCTTACACTTAATCCACCGGTAAATGTAGCCGCAAAAGTTTATTACTGGATGGGTGAATCAGCCGCTTCAATGGGAGATTATAAGGCCTCCCGGAAACATTATCTGACACTTGCCAATACGTTCCCAAAATCAGATTGGGCTCCGAAAGCTCTCTATGCGCGTGGCCGCTCATATCTGGATGAAGGGAATTACAGCGCTTCTGCCGATGCCTTTGAACTTTTAAAAAAACGATATCGTAATAATCCGATTACCCGAAAAATAGGTACGGCTCTTGGTGAGTCATATTATAAACAAAAGCGTTTTGATGAGGCTATTAAGGCGTTTAAAAATGCGATGCCATACCTGGATAAGGAGTCGAAATCGAAAGCTACCTATCTTATTGCCGAGAGTTATAATTATTTGAATAACTACAGGGAAGCGTCAAATTATTATTTGCGGTATATAAATATGAACAAGGGTACCGACCGTGTTCGTCTGGCTTACTATGGTTTAGGTTGGGTGTATAACAAGCAGAAAATATACCACTGGGCTTCCGATGCTTTTGGTAAAGCAGCAAAAGGCAATGATGTAATGGCTCGCAAGGCACTGTATTATAAAGCGGTCAATGAAAAATTGGGTGGGCGATATAATGCTGCGATGAAGACATTTCGTGAGTTTGGGAAAAAATATAAAAAAGGCATGTGGGTAGAACATGCTTACTATGAATGGGCGATCACAGCCTACCAGACCGGGCGAAACCAGGAAGCCATCGAGACTTGTTTGTCGCTTATTCGTGGCAGTGTTAAGATGAAACATCCGGGTAAGGTTTTTTCATTACTGGGCAGAGCCTACTTTGCCAATGGGGAGTACACAAGAGCTATCCAGGCCTATAATGAAGCGGAAAAGAATGTGGATGTTAATCCACAGGTCAAATGGCAGGCCCGTTTTCAAAAAGCATGGGTGTTGTATCAAAATCAGGCCTATAAGCAGGCGCAACCAATATTTGAGGATGTTTATAACAATGATAAAAAATCATCGTTAGCCGCCCAGTCACTTTTTTGGAGTGCCGACTGTTTTTATCACCTGCATAAATATACCAGCGCAGCTGTTCGTTTTTCAGAATTTATTGACAAATATCCAAAACATAAATTCGACGGTGCAGCCAGGTATTCGTTGGCGTGGAGTGAGTTTAAAATGGCAAGGTATAAGAAAGCCATTCCCTATTTTAAATCTTTCCTTAATAATTATAATCCACCGCCTATCGCATTATTCCCCTATAATGTAGACACCGAATTACGTTTGGGTGATTCCTATTATGCGTTGAAACAATATGATGATGCCATCAAATATTATCAGAAAGCGGTAGGATCCGACCGCGGCGGAGATTATGCGTTGTATCAGATAGCCAACAGTTATTACAGGTCTGATCAATCGTATGAAGCAGTAACTACACTTCGTAAGTTACTTAAAATGTATCCGTCCAGTTCACTTAAGGAGCAGGCTCAGTATAATATCGGATATATCTATTTTCTCACAGGTAATTATGATCAGGCCGTGACGGAATTTGATAAAGTCATTAAAAAGTATCCTAATTCCAGTTGGGCGGCACGGGCACAATATAACATTGGGGACGCTTATTATAATGCCGGTGAATATTCAAAGTCGGTTAAAGCGTATAAAGAAGTAATGAATAAGTACCCCAAGAGTAATTATATCATTGACGCTGTTAATGGCATTCAATATGCCCAGGTCGCTGCTGGCGGAAAAGATGAAAGTTCTAATATACTTGAAGATTTCCTGGCGAAACATCCTCAGACAGGTATGGCTGACAAATTGCGATTCCGCCAGGCTCAAAATCTTCTGCAATCCGGTGATTATCCATCAGCTATCAAATCGTTTAAAGAATATATCCGAATAACGAATAATGATAAGATGATTCCGGAGGCCTATTTCAACATTGCGGATGCCTATGAGCAGGAAGGGAAAATTACTCAGGCCATCAACGCATATGAGACGATAGTTAATAATTATAGTCAGTCTGACAGGGCCAGTACCTCATTAGCTAATCTCGGACGCCTTAATTATAAAGAGCATCATTATGATAAATCACTTCAGTACTATCAAAAATTAAGTCAGGATAAAGGGTACCGGGTAGAAGCTTATTTAGGTATGGCAAGAGCGCATCTGGCGCTTAATCAAATTGATCAGGCCAGGAATAATTATGAAAATGCTTTAAAAGTGAACGCTAATAGCGATGCTGCAAAATTGGGCGTTGCCAGGGTCAATTATGCTAAAAAGAACTATGATGAGGCAATGCCGGTGTTCCGCCAGATAGCCAAAGATAACACGGCTGTAACAGGAGCAGAAGCACAGTTTATGATTGGCCGGACATTGCAGGCACAAGGTAATTATAATGAAGCGTTGAAAGAGTACTCGAAAGTAAAAATATTATATGAAGCTTATGCCACCTGGGTATCAAAAGCACTCTTAAATAGCGCTGATTGTTATGTAGCTCTTGGTAAAAAAGGAGAAGCACAAAGTACATTACGATCTTTGGTAAAGAAATATCCTGATACAAACGCTGCAAAGGAAGCCGCTAAAAGACTCAAATCGAAATAAATGGATCGTTTCGTAAACCCCACAGCTTCTCTCCGGGGAACTGTAAATGTACCAGCTGATAAATCTATATCTCATCGCTCTGCATTATTTGCTGCTCTTGCGGAAGGTCAGTCCGTGATACATAATTATTCACCTGCAGCAGATCCCCATTCAACGCTCAACTGTTTGAAGCAGCTTGGCGTAGATGTTAAGGAAGAAAACGGGACGGTAACTGTTAATGGAAAAGGTCGTTATGGCTTGATTACACCGGCTAAGCCACTGGATTGTGGTAATTCAGGGACTACCATGCGCTTGTTAAGTGGAATAATTGGCGGGGCCAATTTAAAAGCTGTCTTGGTTGGTGACGAATCGTTAAGCAAGCGTCCGATGAAACGTGTAATTGAACCATTACGCAAAATGGGGTGTCACATTAAAGCAAAAGACGACAATTACGCGCCTCTTGAATTTTTTCCATCGGAAGGTGTGCACGCTATTTCTTATCCACTTCCTGTGGCAAGTGCTCAATTAAAGTCATGTGTTTTATTATCCGGGTTGTTTGGCGAAGAAGATACGACAGTGATAGAATCGGTAGCGAGTCGTAATCACACAGAATTGTTATTGAATTTGCCAGCCAAAAGAGTAGATGGTGAAATCCATATAAAAAGTAATAATGATATAACAATACCACTTCAGAATTATACAATTCCCGGCGATTTTTCAGCAGCGGCTTTTTGGGCTGTAGCCGGAAGTATCCTAAAAGGCAGTCATATCCGGATTCCTAATACGGGTTTGAATAACACACGTACTGCGGCATTAAAAATATTAAAGAGAATGGGCGGACAATTACAGGTAAATAATCTTCATGATGAGGGATATGAAAAAGCCGGTGATTTGGAAATATTCAGTTCACGGCTTAAAGCTGTAGACATTGATCAGGATATAGTTCCGAATTGTATAGATGAGATTCCGATACTGGCAGTTGCCATGCTTTTTGCGGAGGGGAAATCTACTATAAAGGGAGCTAAGGAACTGCGATTCAAAGAATGTGATCGTTTAGCCGCGGTTGCCGATATGTTTACGAAAGCAGGTGCTGATTTTGAAGAATTAGAAGATGGGTTGGTCATACATGGAAATCCTGATTTTATTCCCCGGGGAGCCATTTATGAAACATGGAAAGATCATCGAATAGCTATGTCGGCTGCTATCCTTGGGTTAAGAAGTGATAAAAAAAGTACGGTCAGGGACGCTGATTGTACAAGCATCTCCTATCCTCATTTCTGGACCGACCTGACAAAATTGATGGATTGAGTTTTTAAAGGTTTTCTTCATTCCTGAATTCTGACAGAGACGTGTTAAACCGGCTAACTTAGTGCCAATTAGTCAGCTTTTATAACATTTCTAATAAGTTGGCATTGTCATTGTTCATAGTGAGTATGAATATGAACTTAAGATATCATTATGAGTGATTTACATATAGACTTAGAAAAACATCTATCGAAACTTGGACAGGATATCCAGGGTTTCGTTGATCGTTTGTCTCCGGAAGAAGTTTCGGAAGGGTTTCGTCCACGGGCAGATGTCGTGGAAAGTGATAAAGAATTTAAATTATTTATTGATCTGCCCGGGATGAGTAAGGATGAGATTTACATAGGACTTAAAGACAATGTTCTGACTATTAAAGGAGAGCGCGTTGTCGATTTGGCAGAGGGTGAATCCTACAAAAAACAAGAGCGTAAGAAAGGTATGTTTTCACGCTCTATTGCATTGCCGGAAGATGTAAATACGGCTGAGATAAAAGCCAAATTTTTAAAAGGGGTTCTAACAGTGAGCCTCCCCAAATCCGATGTTTTAAAAGACTCGACTTCCATACCGATCGATTAGATCGAATAATGATACAACAGAAATTTGAACGAAAACATATACTAAAATAGATTTTGTGATATTATGGGAAAAATAATAGGTATTGACCTGGGAACGACGAACTCATGTGTTGCTGTAATGGAAGGCAATGAGCCAGTGGTAATTCAGAATTCAGAAGGTGGGCGTACTACTCCATCGGTAGTGGCTTTTTCAAAAGATGGAGAACGATTAGTGGGAGCACCGGCTAAGCGTCAGGCTATAACAAATTCTGAACATACTATAGCCTCCATTAAACGTTTTATGGGCCGTCGTTTTGATGAGGTTAAGAGTGAAGTAAAGAATATAAACTATAATGTTGTCAAGGCTGATGACGGGACCGCCCGTGTAAAAATTGATGACCGTTTATACGCTCCACAGGAAATCTCGGCTATGGTGCTTCAAAAAATGAAGCAAACAGCTGAAGAGTATCTCGGTGAAAAAGTTACCGAAGCAGTTATTACGGTTCCGGCTTATTTTAATGATGCACAACGTAAAGCAACGCAGGAAGCCGGCGCTATTGCAGGTTTGGATGTCAAACGTATTATCAATGAGCCAACGGCAGCTTCACTTGCTTATGGCCTCGATAAAAAAGAACAGGAAGAAGTTATCGCAGTATATGACCTTGGTGGTGGTACTTTTGATATTTCCGTCCTTGAATTAGGTGATGGTGTATTTGAAGTAAAATCAACAAATGGTGACACCCACCTTGGTGGAGACGATTTCGACTCACGTTTAATTGATTATCTCGCTGATGAATTCAAAAAATCAGAAGGTATCGATCTCAGAAAAGATCCTATGGCCATGCAGCGACTCAAAGATGCTGCTGAAAAGGCAAAGATTGAGCTTTCGAGTTCAATGAAGACAAACGTGAACCTCCCGTTTATTACTGCCGATAACTCAGGACCTAAACACCTGAATATTGATATCACCCGTTCTAAATTTGAACAACTGATAGATGATTTGGTACAACGGACACTTGGTCCTTGTGAGAGAGCCATATCTGATGCAAAAATCGATATATCAGAGATTGATCAGATAATTTTGGTTGGTGGATCCACACGTATTCCGAAAATTCAGGAAATTGTTAAAAATTTCTTCGGGAAAGATCCTAATAAAGGTGTTAACCCTGATGAAGTGGTTGCTGTAGGTGCCGCTATTCAAGGTGGTGTATTTACCGGTGATGTCAAAGACGTAGTTCTTCTTGATGTTACCCCATTATCACTTGGTATCGAAACACTTGGTGGTGTCATGACAAAATTAATTGACGCCAATACTACAATACCTACAAGTAAAAAAGAAGTATTCTCTACGGCTGCTGATAGCCAGACAAGTGTGGAAATACATATCTTACAGGGTGAACGAGCCAAAGCCGTTGATAACAGGACGCTTGGCCGTTTCCATCTTGACGGAATTCCACCGGCACCCCGCGGAGTTCCACAAATTGAAGTGACATTTGATATTGATGCTAACGGCGTTCTCAATGTAAGCGCCAAGGATAAAGCTACCGGAAAAGAACAGAAGATCCGTATTGAATCGTCTTCCGGTCTTTCCGATCAGGAAATAGAAAAAATGAAGAATGCTGCTCAAGAACATGCTGATGAAGACGAAAAACTTCGTGAGCATATTGAGAAGCTGAATAAAGCTGATGGCCTGATTTTCTCCACGAAAAAACAGTTGGATGAATATGGAGATAAAATTTCAGACGATAATAAGTCCAAAATAAAAGATGCCTTGAGTAAACTCGAGGAACTCCATAAAAATGAAAAAGTGGACGAATTGGACGATGCTATGGAAGCCTTAAACCAGGCTTGGTCAGCTGCATCTACAGAAATGTATCAGGCAACTGAGCAGCAGCAAGAAGGACAGGCTGCCGGTGGTCAACAAGGAGAAGCCGGTGCGGAAGGTGAAGCCAAAGAAGAAAAAGGTGATGAAGCTGTAGACGCCGACTTTGAAGTTGTTGACGATGAAGATAAGGACAAATAAATCGTAGAAAATCGATTGAAGAAAAAGCCTCTCCGTTGCCGGGGAGGCTTTTATTTTATCTGATAAATGGGTTGACTTGAAATTTTTTGTGCTTATTTGAGTTATATTTATAATAAGCAAAAATTATAAATGCGGTATTTGTATTGTAAATGAATATACTTGGTATCGAATCTTCATGTGATGAGACGGCAGCGGCGGTTTATAGTGATGCCGGTTTAAAATCGAATATCATTGCTTCCCAAAACGTCCATGCAAACTTTGGAGGGGTAGTCCCCGAACTGGCTTCACGGGCTCATCAGCAGACGATATGGCTGACTGTTAAACAGGCACTCGAAGAGAGCGACATGTCCATGGATGATATTGATGCTATTGCGGTAACCCGGGGTCCGGGATTGATGGGGGCGTTATTGGTTGGGCTAAGTTTTGCCAAGGGACTTTCCATATCATATAATAAGCCGCTTATAGGAGTGAATCATATAGATGCACATGTTTACGCTAATTTTATTGAGCAACAACCGGATTTTCCTTTTATTGGTTTAGTGGTCTCCGGCGGACATACCCAAATAATTTATGTTGAAGAGCCATTTAAACATCAGATATTAGGACAAACCCGTGATGATGCAGCAGGTGAAGCTTTTGATAAAATTGGAAAGATTCTCAATTTACCCTATCCGGCCGGGCCACATATAGATAAGCTGGCACAAAAGGGAGATATCCATTTTCATAAATTTCCTCAAGCTCTTTTGCACGATGGTTTTGAATTCAGTTTTTCAGGCCTCAAGACCTCGGCTCTATACTATATCAATGATATACCGGAAGAAGAGAAAGAGGCGTTTCTGGGTGATCATTTGAACGATATCAGTGCCAGTGTTTCCCATGCCATTACCGAAGTACTTGTGAGAAAGTTGGGAAAAGCTATTAAAAAGACCCGAGCACAAACTGTTATCTTAGCCGGTGGTGTTTCTGCTAATACGATGCTTCGTAATAAGGCGCAGGAAATGGCATTGAAGTACAAGGTGAAGCTACATTATCCCAGGTTGATTTACTGTACGGATAATGCTGCCATGATTGCTGTGACGGGTTATTTAAAGGCTCAGAGAGAAGATTTTGATGATATACGAATGAAACCATTTGCCAGTCTAAGTGACATAACAATTAGCAATAAACAATAATACCCTGTCCGTTTATTTTTGATATTTTTTTGCCGCCGCAACCGCTAATTCATCCACCAGGTTATTTTTTTCATTATTAGCATGGCCTTTTACTTTCACCCATTTGACTTCGTGGGGTTTCATGGCATTGAGTAGTGCCTTCCAAAGGTCCTGATTCTCTACAGGTTTTTTATCAGCTTTCCGCCAATCACGCTTTAACCAGTTGTCAATCCACCCTTTATTAAAGGTATTGACAAGAAGGGCGCTGTCGCTGTGTATGACGACTTTACACGGCTTTTTTAAAGCGCGTAATCCTTCAATGGCGGCTTTGAGTTCCATCCTGTTATTAGTCGTCCGGGCTTCACCGCCACTTATGGTTTTTTCTTTCCCTTTTGTTTCCAATAAGGCGGCCCAACCGCCGGGACCGGGATTACCACTGCAGGCGCCATCCGTATAAATTGATACTTCAGGTTTAGACATATCGGTTGGTTATGTTATATAATTTTGATTTTAATTTATCAGCCGCTTTTTTAACATCGTCCCGCCAATTTTTGTCTTTACCTGCATAGATGATACCCCGGCTAGAGTTGATAATGGGTATCCCCGGATGTGATTCTATAGCTTTTTCCAATTCATCAACAGATCCACCCTGAGCCCCTATTCCAGGTATCAGCAAAGAAGCCCGGGGATGTCTGTTAACAACCTCTTTTAAAATATCCGCTTTAGTGGCACCAACTACCATGCCGGCGTGCCCGGGATGGCGATCATTTAGTGATGTAAGGTTTTCAGCTATATAATCGCTCATCATGTTATATCCCTGAAAAGGTTTGAGCAGGAAATCTTCGGCACCTTTATTTGATGTTAGTGTCAGTACGTAAATTGCTTTTGATTCATCATCCAGAAACGATTCAAGAGTATCAAAACCCATTAAAGGGGATAATGTAATGGCATCTACATCAAATGTGTCGAAATATGCTTTTTTGTAGGATGCCGCTGTATGTCCGATATCACCTCTTTTGGCATCGGCAATGACTATTTTACTTTCGGGAATATAATCTACAATTTGTTTAAACACGTTGAGGCCATTTCCTCCGAGCGCCTCAAAAAAAGCCATGTTAGGTTTGTAAGCACAACAATAATCTGATGTGGAATCTATTACGCTTTTTAAAAATTGAATTACGATATCCTCAATAGTATCGTTTTCATCCTTAATATTATCAGGTATTCTGTCTAACACAGGATCCAACCCGACGCACAACACAGAATGACTCTCTGATACTGCCTGCCGTAATTTTTGTTCAAAAGTCATGTTATTAATACTATTAGTAACTATAAAAAATCTTCCTAAAGGTAGGGATAACGATACAAAGGAGAAATATTATTTCATCAGGAAAATAAAAAAGCAGGATACGGAAATATCCTGCTTTTAAGATTTTTAAAAACCATTAACTATTTATTTTGCCCACGGAAGGCCCAGGGGTATCTGTCTGACATCCACATCGGGTATTTTGGCATTATATTTACTGTTAACGGCATCGATAATTTCGTTGGCAACCAGGGCATATCCCTTACTGGTAGGATGAATTCCATCTAAACCAAATATGGAACCAATTACCGGATTTAGGGTGTCGCCATCCGCAAGTTCACCATAACCCTTCGTTTGATAATTTGTGATTATCCGACTAAAGAATCCATTAATATTTACAAGCATAAACTTATCCGGGTTCGCTTGAACGACAGCATTTATAGCGGCATTATACTGTGCTACAGCGCCAATCGCTTGTTCCAGTTCGGAACTGCCTGGCTGACCGCCAGCAGGTCCGTCCAGAACATACTGTGACGGGATAGCACCCTGAGGAGTTATAAGAGCTCCTTTTGTGGGATCTGCTGTCGCGAGGTATTGTTGAGCAGTGAGTAACAGGAAGTCATTTTTCATCATTACCCGGGTGGTATCTTTCGTTTTAATATAAATATTCAGATTCCCCTGAGGAGTAACCAACTGATACTGATTTTGTGCATTAAGTGTGATCTTACCTTCCTGCTGTAACTGGGCATTCGTCTGAAAAACGAAAGGTATATCCGTTACATTCGGGATATTCATTATAGCTACTTTTGCTTTAGGTAATGCGCCTAATAATTGCCCAGCTCGCTGCATAAGTGCCTGAAAGGTAGCCGGCGGTAAAAGGCTGCGACCAGCACCGCCATCTAAAACATAACCTAAAGCATCGTTATTACCCAACCAAAAGGTAACAAATGTCGGATTCAGTGCTGTTACCAGGTCATTTATATTTGGAGCTGCTTTTTGCAATTCCGTTCGCATTATAAGCTGATAAAACGGATTGAAATCCGGCCTGTTTGTATTAGTAGCACGTTCTTTTAATTGTCCCTGATCATTATCATTAGAATAATCCACTAAGACGGCACCGGGAATACCAAGATTATCATATGGACGATCTAAAGTGGCATTGAGTGGTGTTCCCATCTGAGTATTAGCCGTAATAGAAAAGGTTTCAAAATTATTCACTTCCAGACGATTACCGATACCCGGACTCGAAACTAACGGTTGTTCGAAATCTTTAATATGCAGTTGACGGGCAATCAGGTTGGGATAGGAATACTTCTGGGCTTCCTGATAAAGAGCCCCATTTGAATATCCGGCAGTAAGACTATTGCCGACGGCTACATATTTTGAAAAGTCTGCGGTACCGGTGTCAACAGCTGTAAGGGAGTGACTGTTATAATCCTTACAGGATGAGAACAGGAATGTTGCACTTAAAATAAGTAAAGGTAAAATAAATTTTTTCATGTCCAGATCTCCTTTCCGTTAGAGGTTTACTGTGAATCCGATACCGTAGAGATCGGCATACGTGTTATAGTATCCGTTAAATCCATCAAAGCTATCCTTAACGGTTCTTTCCTTAGCCCGTATGAACATATAAAAAGCATCGACAGAAACCATATTGGTAAGATTATAACTAATCCCCCCCGAGAATGCGAAACGATTATTATCAGGAAGCGTAGGATCTGTTGTATAGTTAGGAATTGGGGAATTATCGTAAGAGATACCACCTCTTAACGTCAAACCTTTTGTAAAGGCATCAATATATTCTCCACCTACGCGGATTTGTGATGAGTTTATATAATTTCTTGGGATATCCAAATTCTTTAACAAAGCTGTTTGCTGATCGAAATTAATGGCCAGTCTTTTGAAGCTAGACCATTCATACCACACATAATCAGCTTCGAGATTAAGATTTTTTATAGGTTTAACATTAACACCTACAGCAAGGTTTGCCGGCATATTTATTTTTGTACGACCGGTTATACCAGAAGGAAAAGCTGATGTCGGTAGGTTGTCAAAACTGGCTGTACCGCTATATTCTACTTTAAATTTACTGCGATAGGTAAACCCAACGGAAATCATATCGTTGGGTTGAATCAGGATACCAACGTTATATCCTGTAGCCATATCGTTTTGGTCGCCGGTTAAAGAAAAAGTACCTTCCGGAACAAGATCTGTTACTGCGCGTGAGAGTTTAACCTGGCTATAAACCATCATCATTACACCACCGCCAACCATGATATTAACACCATCGATTGGTAGCCGATAGCCAACAGCGGGATTCAGGACAATTGTTTGGATGGAAGTATTTACAGCTTCACCGCGGCCCACCCAATCACTTGGCCAGCGTGTGCCCAGGCCATATGGTGCGTATAAACCAATAGCTGCAGTAAGTCCGCCAGTAATCTGATAGCTGGCATAAAAGTTAGGTACAGGGAAGGTTTGTTTATCCATGTATGATTTGGATACGGAATATGGCAAGGGCCCACGAAAAGTTGTTCGTGGTGCAATAAAAGTACTTCCAAAACTAAGATTTACACCCGATAATTGTGCCAGTCCGGCCGGGTTATAAAAAACTGTGGATACATTGTTACCATTGGCGACATAAGCTCCCATCATTCCTGCTATACGGACACTGGCTTCATAAAGGGCGAAACCGCTTCCATAAGCACGTGAAAAGGAGAAGATTAAGACAACGGTACATAGTGTAACAATTCGACGCATATGCTAACCTCCAATAACTGTAAAGGAATGTTTTTATCTTACGTATTATTAATTTTTAAGAGTTGAAAAGTCCCTCTTTAAAATCATGAATGATAATATAACTCTCTAAGTTAAACTATAAGAATAATTTGACAAAAATAAACTATAATACTAATAATAAACAATTATTTATTGTTTTCAGTATTAATTATAAATATTCCAAATAGAAAAGATAACGTTTATATACATATAAGAATATTGAGTTTATAACTGAACAATATTCAAGAAATTATTAAACATAAGTAGTCATTATTTTATTTATTTTGTGGGTTATTCACTCACATAATAATAATAATTATATATAATTAGATATTAATAGGATTTTAATAACAGGTATTTAAAAGATGAGTTGGTTTGAAGATTGGTTTGACAGTCCGTTGTATGAAAAAATGTATACAAAAAGGGATGAAGAAGAAGCCGCTAAATTAGCGGATTTATTAGCTGAATTGTTACCGGTTGAGATGTATAAAAGCGTTTTAGATTTAGGATGCGGCAGAGGCCGTCATTCGATAAATTTCGCAAAACGCGGTTATACCGTTACCGGGATTGATTTGTCAGAAAAAGCTATTCAAAAAGCCAGAAAAAAGGCAGAGGAATTACATCTTGATATAGAATTTTTAATAGGAGATATGAGGCATCCGTTAGACCGGACCTTTGACGGTATTATTAACCTGTTTACTTCATTTGGATATTTTGCCGATGACGAAGAAAATGTGTCGGTAATTAAAGCTATGAAAAGTATGTTGCGAAAGGATGGGTTCCTGGTTATCGATTATCTCAATGCCGGTAAGGTTAAAGATGATTTAATTCCATATGAAGAAGGTAAAATCGACGGTGTCAGTTATGATATATGCCGGTATTTAGAAGAAGATACGGTTAATAAAAAGATGCAATTCCATACAGGTTCAAGTGAGGCGAAAAAAGAATATACTGAAAGAGTAAAGTTGTACGATTTGAATTGGTTTCAAACGCATCTTGAGGAAGAACATATTAAGATTGAAAAAGTGTTTGGTGATTATGACGGATCACCTTTTAACAAACAGGAGAGTCCCAGATTATTGATAATTGGAAAATTAGCGGAATGAAACCGGTTATATTACTGTTTCCGGAAACACTTCCTGAAATCCATGAGGTGGACGTTCCAAACGATAGGTCTCAAAATAAAACATCCTTTCACTTTTAACTTTTTTCCCATTAATACTGAAAAAACGCTGCTTTTGGTCTGTTAATGGTTTTAATGCATTAAACAGGGATTCATAAATATTAGTTTTTGAAAAAATATGAATATCGTATCCATTAAGGGCTTTTTCCTTAAATAAAACAGGTCCGTCATGATCAAGCAGATTCGTTAATTGTGGTATAATTTGGCGAATTCCGTTCTCATCATTTATCGAAAGTCCTTCAATAGATTCGATAGTTTTTAATGTTTTGGTATGGCATATAAAAGAATCGCCAATAGTAATCTCATTTAATGCCTCGGGCAGCCTGGAAAAAGTTCTGCCTCGATTAGTGGTGAATGTGTATTCAGCAAATACATCAGAGAGTGCAGCAATGATATTATTAATTTTTTTTAGGCAATTAATACCAAATCTTTGTTTCTCCAGATCAGTCCCCGTAAGATAAAAACGGGAGTAAGCAGGGATCGGTTTCATGAAGTCTTCCAGTGAATAACTTTGTTCCTCCTCGTTTCGCGGATCGTTGTTTCCGGATAGCTTTTCTAATAATAAATCGTGCTCAAAAATCAGCTTAAATATATCCATATCGTATTTTAGAGATGATTATCCTAAATTAAGATGCCGTTTATAAAGATACGTTTGAAGTCTGTTTAATACAAAAAGCCCCGTTATAAAATAACAGGGCTTTAAAAATCCGATTGGTTGTTAAAGATGTTAGTGTATAACTAACATACTTGCTATGACAAGTGCTACAACCGACATCAGCTTAATAAGAATGTTCAGTGACGGACCGGACGTATCTTTAAAAGGATCGCCTACTGTGTCACCAACAACTGCTGCTTTATGTGGATCAGATCCTTTGCCGAATTTTTCTCCATCGATTTCGACGCCGCCTTCAATCATTTTCTTGGCATTATCCCATGCGCCACCGGCATTCGATTGAAAAAGGGCCATAAGTACACCTGTAACGGTTACGCCTGAAAGGAGCCCCCCGAGCATTTCGGGTCCATTTGTACTGCCAAATAAACGAGGCCCAAATCCTACTATAACCGGTACGGCAACGGCCACGATTCCCGGAATGATCATTTCTCTAATAGCTGCCTTAGTTGATATCTCAACGCATTTACTATATTCAGCTTTTCCATCAGCAGCTTTAAAAGTATTTTGGTCTTCATCACTCCATTCACTCATTTCTTTGCCATCGTTTTTCTTCATAACAGCCAGAGCAGCCTTAAGAGGTGGAATATCATTAAACTGTCGGCGTACTTCCTGAATCATGGACATTGCTGCCCGTCCCACAGCCTGCATTGCAAGGGATGAAAACAAGAATGGCAGCATACCGCCAATAAATAGTCCGGCCATTACCCATGGATTGGCGATGTTGATAGAATCCAGCTTAACTGTATGCATATAAGCACTGAAAAGGGCGAGAGCCGTTAAAGCAGCTGAACCAATAGCAAAGCCTTTACCTATAGCAGCAGTTGTGTTACCAACTGCATCGAGTTTGTCGGTACGATCGCGTACTTCATGTGGAAGTTCGGCCATCTCGGCGATGCCACCCGCATTATCAGAAATAGGCCCGTAGGCATCTACTGCCAGCTGAATTCCAGTATTTGAAAGCATACCAACCGCTGCAATGGCTATTCCATAAAGACCGGCCAATTCGTAAGCAAAAATAATTGAGAACGCGAGAATTAAAATAGGTAAGGCCGTTGACATCATACCTACACCTATACCTGCAATGATATTGGTTGCTGCACCTGTCACTGATTGTTTAACAATGGAAGCAACCGGTTTTGTATCTGTCCCGGTATAGTGTTCGGTGATCATACCGATTAATAAACCTGCTGCAAGACCAATTATCGTAGCCCAGAAAACTCCTGTGGCCGTATAATTCATACCATTATAGGACCAGGTGCTTGGCAACAGCCATGTGATAATGAAGAATGAAGCTATAACCATTACAATTGAGGAACCAAATTCACCTGTGTTCAAAGCTTTTTGCGGATTACCACCTTCTTTCACTCTGACAAAAAAGGTTCCAAGTATAGAAGTTATAATTCCGGTTCCTGCCAGCACGAGAGGTAATATAACGGCAGAAAGGTTGTTAAAATGGTCATGAAAGTTACCGGCCATAAAGGCTGCGCCCAATACCATAGTACCCACGATAGATCCTACATAAGATTCGAAAAGGTCTGCTCCCATTCCGGCAACATCGCCGACATTGTCGCCAACATTATCAGCTATCGTAGCTGGATTAAGCGGGTGGTCTTCGGGAATACCGGCTTCAACTTTACCAACTAAGTCGGCACCGACATCGGCTGCTTTTGTATAAATACCTCCGCCTACGCGTGCAAACAATGCTATCGAAGAAGCGCCAAAAGAGAAGCCTGTTATCACAGTTACAACAACTTGCATGTTGGCCATATCCGTACCAAAGAAGTTACTGTAAATAAGAAATAAAACACCTAATCCAAGTACACCTAAGCCGACAACTCCAAGGCCCATTACGGATCCCCCGGCAAATGCAATTTCAAGTGCTTTCCCAATACCACCTCGTGCAGCATTTGTTGTTCTAACATTAGCTTTTGTGGCAACTTTCATCCCTATGAATCCAGCTAATGCCGAGCAAAAAGCACCCATAATAAAAGAAATGGCTACTAATGGAGATGAACCCGCTGTTGTAGCGCCACTTATTCCTAATAATATCGCTACTACAAAAACAAAGATGATCAATACTTTATATTCAGCTTTCAGGAAAGCCATAGCGCCATCAGAGATATGACCGGAAATCTGTTTCATTTTCTCGGAACCAACATCTTGTTTGGCTACCCATGATGACTTGAAATAAGTATAAAGCAGCGCTAAAACGCCCGCAAGGGGAACTGCATATATAAGTGTACTCATGTTAAGGTTTATTTTTGTGTTAGTTGACTCAGTTGTATTGGTTCATTGCACAATTGATGCCTTCCCTAATAAAACATAAAATGGCATCATGTGCCTTAACAATTGTTTCCCTGACAATTGGTTGTTCTTCTTTTGTAAAAGGTGATAGTACATAATCTACCTGACGTCCTCTTGCAAAATTTTTATCAATTCCGAATCTTAGTCGTGGGAACTGTTTAGAATTTACACTTTCTATAATATCTTTCAAGCCATTATGGCCACCATCCCCCCCATTCGGTCGTAAACGAATTTTACCAACGGGTAAATTTATGTCATCTGAACATATAAGGCAATTCTGAAGAGGTTCTTTATATAAATTTAAAGCGGCATGTACAGCATGTCCGCTTCTGTTCATATAAGTTGTAGGTAATATAAGAATGGTTCGATTACCTTTAAACTGGCCACTCGCCTCGAGGAAAGGCCCCTTGCCTTTCTTGAAAGTAATTTTCAACGTATCTGCTACCTTGTAAAGAATATCGAACCCGACATTATGCCGGGTTCCGTTATATTCATCACCGATATTTCCAAGCCCAACAATAATCGGCATTATAAGGTATTTTTTATCAAAGTATTTTCGGTGTGCAGTGAAGTTTTATTCTTCTGTTGATTCTTCGCCTTCACCTTCACCTTCCGGAGCTTCTCCCTCAGCAACTTCACCTTCAGCTTCAGCTTCACCTTCTTCGCCAGCTGGCATAGGAATAACAGATTCAAGACCTTTAAGTCCACCACGTGGAGGTTTAATAGTAGCCACTGTACGTCCAAGGTCAATCATTGGAGTTACATCCTCCAATTCGAGGTCGCGAATATGAAGCGAATCACCGATTGTCAATTCTGTGATATCACCGGTTAATTCAGCGGGAATTTGAGCCGGTTTACATTTTACACGAATTTTGCGCAAGGGTTTGAAAAGACGCCCGCCTTCTGTAACACCCGTTGCAGTACCACTCAATTCAATAGGTACGGTGATAATTACTTCATTATCACCAGCGAGAGCATAAAAATCGGCGTGAAGGGGCCGGTCGGTAACCGGGTGAAAATCTGTTTTCTTCAGGATCGTATCGATTTCTTTACCACCCTCGAGTTTCAATTTGATAATCTGAACTTTTCGTGAACTGAGAATTTTTTCCAGATCAGCTTCAAAGATTGAAAAATGTATGTTTTCTTTAAGTTCTGGTCCGTAAACAACAGCAGGAACCTGCATCTCGTCTCTTAACTTTTCGGCATTAACTGCGCCAGTCTCACGAGGTTGTGTATTAAGTTCGAATGTGTTTGGTTTTTGCATGATCTTTTACAATGTTTTTAGTCATCAAATAACGAACTGATGGTATCGTCAGTATGAATTCGTCGGATTGCCTCTGCAAAGATACCGGCAACACTTAGTATTTTAATTTTGTCAGAAGGCTTTTTCAAAGTAACGGTATCCGTAACCACCAGCATGTCAATTGGTGAATCTTCAAGTCGTTGGTAAGCGGGTCCCGATAAAATGGGATGTGCACATGCTGCCATGATATTTTTTGCTCCCCTGTCTTTCAAGGAGCTTGCAGCATTGGTTAACGTACCGGCTGTGTCAATCAAATCATCCACAAGCAGGATGTTTTTACCCTCGACATCGCCAATGATATTCATTACCTCCGCTACATTTTGTTTTGGACGTCGTTTATCCACAAATGCCAGTCCTGCATTGAGCCGCTTGGAATAAGCACGTGCCATTTTAAGACTGCCAACATCCGGGGCTACAACCACGAGGTTATCTATCGGATTTTGTTCAAAGTATTCTATGAATATTCGACTGGCATATAAATGGTCCAGTGGTATATCAAAAAATCCCTGGATCTGTGGTGCGTGTAAATCCATCGTCAAAATTCTATCGGCACCCGCTTTGGTTAGCAGGTTAGCCATCAATTTAGAAGCGATGGAAACACGAGGTTGATCTTTGCGGTCTTGACGAGCATAACCGAAATATGGCATCACTGCCGTAACCCGGTCGACAGAAGCTCGTTTAGCGGCATCAATCAACATCAAAAGTTCTATGATATTATCACCCGGAGGTGGCGTGGATTGTAAGATGAATACATCTTTCCCACGAATACTTTCCTGAAATTTGACATAAAGCTCTCCATCAGAAAAGTTTTTGATCGTAACATTTCCAAGGCTTGTTCCATATTGTTCGGCAATAGCCCTGGCTAACGCAATATTACTGCGACCTGCAAATATGGCAAGAGGCTTTTCCAAGTGATTTTCTTTTATTAGGCTTTGAAAAAATACAAAAAGGATGGCTCACTACTGGTCATCCTTTTCTTTATTAAAATGTTGTGTTGCCCGGGGAGGATTCGAACCCCCACTGACGGGACCAAAACCCGCTGTCCTGCCTTTAGACGACCGGGCATTGAGCTCTAAATGACAGATCCCAAATCTATTAAATATATCAACTCGAGTCAAGTCCTTAAAATGTATTTCATCAACTTGCAATCCTGGCACCGATTGGCATTACAGTAGTGTTTATACTGGTATACCGTTCCAAATTTATTCTTATATATTTGTGATTCCAAACCTGCATACTCAAATTTTTTCAAGATTTTTGCAGGTATGCTCGATTTTAATGTCCTCCAGCTTTTTAATGCAATTGTTTTAAGTTCATTATCCCCCAAAAGGGAACCCAAAATATGAATAGACGGAAGAAAGACCGTTGCGAATAAAATATTTTTTCGTTCTTTTCCTATGGGTTGGCAAACCTCAGCATCATTTCGGATAATGGATTCCCATATTTTAAAGGGTTCATGATATGGTATATTGTTCGGTAAGTGCTGAATATTATAGAGTAAACCGGCTGCTTGTGGAATACGAATATCAGGCTGATTGGAGGGCCGGGATCCCGAAAAAGACCATTCGTTTTTGTGAAAAAATGATGACGGCTTTTTTTCATCCAGGCCGGATAATTGCCATATGGTATTAATGAGACTATTTTTTGAACGTATCTTCCAGTCATCATTATTTTGTAAAATTTCATATAACCTGACCATGGCTGATCGGTTATCATTGATACCTAATCCATCAAATAGACCCGCACTTAAAATTTCTTTCCAATTTTCCACAGGTTGTTTAGAGCCTGATGAAAACCGAGTCAGCTGATCCACCTTATAATCGAAATATTCAGTGTGTGCTTTATCCCACTGTTGATTTTTTATTCTTAGAGGAACTTCATCCAGTAATCCGGAACAGGGTAGTTTGTCTGTTTGCTGAAGTTTTTGAAACACAGTGTAGATTTTGGTCGAGATATAGGGTTTCAAGAAGAGAGTAACCGGTTGGGTTCCATCTGCACGTTCAACATTTACCAAATCCTTATCGAATAAAAGGACATGAAGAATGACACTATTATACTTTTTGTCTTCATGATGATGATGTTCATACCATTCCTTAGCTTTCAGGTGTAGTTCAACGGCACCATGAAAGCTCAGGCCGTCAATTTTTATCTCAGCCTCTAGAAAGTCGGGCCCGTCTCCGAAGTTTCTTTGACCTTGATTTACAATTGTGAGGTTGCGACCATCGATGGTTTGTAAACGCCGGAAATCAAAATATAAGTTTGACCATATATATTGAAACAGGCGTTCATTCATAAGTATTAAGTGAATTAATCGATCAGTTCGCTTTCATCCATTGTTAAATTTTCTGTAGCCAGATAAAGATCGGGTATGGATTTGTGCATATTAGATTTTAAATTATTGAGCCGGCGTTCGGTTTTATCCAGAACACTTCGACTTCTTTGATCTAACCAATCTACAATATCATCGGCCTGACCTGTAATCCATTTAAGATTATCTTTACCTGATTTTGGAGTCATCAGAAATCCTAAAGCAACTCCACTGAGAAATGAACTTGCTCCGACAAGTAAAAGGGTAATGTTAGATTTGGAAGCAGCCATAGTTATATTCCTTTTATGGTTTTTATATATAAGATGCGTAACGTCTTCTATCCTTACAGATGAATATTATTAATATAGAATAGTATATTTATTTATGCTAAATATCTCTTCTTATATTAAAAAAGTAACCTTTTTAGATATAAACTATATATTAAAATTTCATAGTTACATATTTTGCGTATAATTGTTTATTATTATAGCTATGATTAGGAGAATAACTTTAATATTATTATGGTTTATGTTTTTGGGTGCCGGGCAGGTACATGTCAGTAAATTCACTGCAAATGTATCAACACAGAATAGCCGGGAGATACAGGTTAAATGGACGGTTGATACGGAGCAGGAAGTTGCGCAATACAGGCTTGAGCGTAAGATGGTTCAGGATAATGATTTTAAACCCATTGCCAGGATTGCAGTAAGCACTACCCCACCAACAAAAACATACCAGTTTACTGATAAAAATGTTTTTAAAACAACTTCAGGAACAGAACCAGTTGTGTATGCTTTATATGTGGATTTCCAAAATGGTGATACGAAATACATTGGGCAAGCTGAGGTAAACTATACAACTACAGCCATACGGCGAACATGGGGAAGTATAAAAGCCATGTTTCAATAACATATTCTCTTCATTTAAGTAATAGTTATCATGCCGGCAAATACTGCTGTACAATTAATGAGCAAAGAACGGATTACCCGCAGTGTCATCCGGATGGCATATCAGATATATGAAACAACTCATGGCAGCAAGAATCTGCAATTAATAGGTATTGATGACAGGGGTACACAGCTTGCCGTATTGATAAAAGAACAATTGGAGAAAATTCTTGGTTTGGAAGTTCCGTTACAAAAAATTTCAGTCAAGAAGGATCGTGCTTCCAGCATAGAAAAGTCCCTGGACCTCAGGGATAAGTATGTAATTTTGATCGATGATGTCATATTTAGTGGAAGAACAATTTATAAAGCTATACAGGAACTCGCTAATAATGGAGAACCCAAACAGTTGATGATAACAGTACTGGTTGACCGTGGACATCGCAAATATCCACTTGAAGCTCAGTTTGTAGGTTTGGAGAGTCCTACAAAATTAGACGAGCATGTTACGGTCACGTTTTCAGATTCCGGTAAGCCTGTCGAAGTTATACTGGAAAAAGGCTGATAATTATTTTTTTAAGAGAATAGAATAAATAATTTGGGCACAAATATTAATACAGAGATTATCGTCCTTATCATAGTATAATTTGGGTTAACATTTTTTATAATAATATAATCTCAGATTATCATCCTTTTCGATTTACTTTGCTAAATTTCATCATCGAAAAAAACATTTCGTAAAATTATTTATCAATAGCATGTTAAGATGAATACAAATATTAGGAATACAATTTACTCAAGTCTGTTATTTTTAGTGTTATGGATGGGGCTAAAGCCTGTTACAGCTTTTGCACAGGATGATTTTCATATATCACCAAATAGCCTGCCTAATACTAATACGCTTGCCAATGTTACGCTTCCCAAGGTGCCGCCGGATTCATTGCCTATGTGGGATGTAAATTTTGTTGGTGGCTTAAACGGGAATCAGGCGGCTTATTCAAACTGGAGCCAGGGTGGCGTGAGCTCTATGGCACTAACGGCATCGACTTTATTTAAAGCAAACTATTACAGTAAATGGATTGGTTACAAATTATTAGTTAATCTGAAATACGGGCAGACCCGTTTACCTGGTAATGATATTAGGAAAACAGATGATATCATAAATATTAATAACCAGTTCAATTATTTTTTTACACAAGATCACTTGAGTTTGTTTGGAGCTGTCGATTTTTTATCACAGTTTGATAAAGGGTATAAATATAATGACAATGCGCCTAATGTATTGATCTCCAATTTTCTGGCACCTGCCTACATTACCGAATCAACAGGTCTGGCATACTCTCCGGTAGAGTTTTTAAGTGTTCAGGGTGGTTTTGCCTTAAAACAAACGGTAGTCAGAGATACAAGCCTGTCACTACGTTATGGATTACAAAGAGGCCGTAAGTTCAGGTCGGAAGGTGGTATATCCACAGCCATAAATGTAAATCTGGAAATCATGAAAAATGTTTCTTTAACTACAAGTTTCACGTCATTTACCAGTTTCCTGAAACCGTTGTCGAGTACTGATTTTTCATTAAACAATGAATTGACAGGGAAGATCAATAACTTCATGAATGCCAATTTGCAGTTTGCTATGGTATATAACGACGACATCACCAAAGCATTACAAATTAAACAGGTGTTATCACTCGGTTTTAATATCACTATCCTTTAAGTTCATTCTGTGGAAGCATCTACTTTGAAATTATTACTCGATAAATTAAAAGATCTTGAGGATTGGCGGAATTCGTTTGGCCCCTATTCATTGGATAAAAGTCAAAAGATTGATCAGGATAAGATAACTTCCGTTTTCACAGAGCTGGTGGATCGCTTAAAGGGTAATTACCCCTTCCATCATCCACAATATGCCGGACA
>DATFMH010000136.1:0-18042 GCA_035267045.1 Balneolales bacterium | reverse complement strand
GGCGTGTAAAATTCCTGAAGGATCTTATGCAGGATACTGCCTTTTACATCCGATTCAGCATCATCATGATACTGAGCCAGTGGTTGCAGCCGTAATATCCGGTTAAAGAAATATTCCAGCGGTGAGTTGGCGTACTCATCAAGACGGGATATCGAAGAACGGTAAATGCCATCCACGGAAACCTTCCTTTGCCACCAGGCTTCAACCTGTTTGTGAATAAGTGACTGAAATTCTGATCCCAAATAACCGGGCTGCATTACACCGTCGTAAATTCCCATCCATTTACGATGAGAACGCTCCCACTCTACGGCAGCCACCAACTGGTGATGTGTATGCTCTTGTGATGTTTTCCACCAATCATGAACCGGTTGATTCACTTGTCCGGCCTGAAAACGGCGCCACTCGTATTCCGAAGTGATCAAATCACCCGGCAGTTTTTCCCAGGCCCATTTATTCTGAATTGAGTCATCTTCATAGTGAAGAATATGAGCTATATCCTGCCATAATGCGGAACCGATAACCTGACTTTGTCCGGATAAACGGTAGCGTGACAAATAAAGCATCCGGGCATTATCCAGTTGGCGCTGTAAATGATGCCGGGCTTCCATAAATGATTCGGGCGATCGATCACGCAACAACGTATTAAATTCCTTTTGATAACGGAAGCGCAGAAAATCTGTTTTTACCGGACGCGGGAAAGCCCCTTCATTCATTCCCAATAAAAAAGTGATTTTATCTTGTGTATCGGCGAAATAAGTGGCATCCGACAACAAAACGGCATCCGGCTGATCAGGATTCGATTCCCGTTCACCTTCCAATGCCAGCGTCACCACTTCGATGAAATCCGCCATCTTTAGATCGGGATGCAAATCCAGTCGTTCATGTGTCAATAATACGTTATCTAAAACATTTTCCAGATCCTGCCGGGCCTGATTGGCCACCGTACTTCCTAAATTCTGCTGTTGTTGAATCTGTTCTTTGGCCCAGGTTACCCAATCCGGAAGTTTCTTTTTCTGTGAGATGTCAAACTGTTTCCGGTAATGCTCCAGGATACGAATGATTTTATTGTAGTATTCTGCATTATTCAGCAACTCTTCCCGGTCCTTTAACCGGCTTTCTTCATCCCGGTATACTTTATCATCGTCAATCTGCCGGAGGCCGCGTTCCACGATATGATCTAACCGTTTTCGGGCCTCGGAGAGATTTCGCAGGTTATATTTCCGGCAAAACTGACAAAAACTCCGGATGTTTGGCGTGATCGTTTCATTGTCCTCTTTCAGCTCACTAAGCTTAAACTGATTATCGGCAAATACCTGGTAGATATCATCGATTTGGAAATCATTCAGTTCCAGTGATAACATGGTCATGAAACGGCGAACAATCGGATGACTCCCGAGAATGGGTCCGCGTGTGCAATAAACAGGAACTTCATACTGTTCAGAGAGAGCTGCAGCCAGGGCCTGATAATCCGGTAAATTACCCACGAGTATGGTGTAATCACTAAACAGGGAACCAACCTCGCCATCAGCAGTCTGCGCTACATTCCATCGAATACGGCGCAATGACTCCACCAACTCTGTCCGTGCATTATGGTGGCTTTCTATATACAGACGTTTGGTTTCCAGGACCGTATGCAATTCACCGTCGCTTAAAATCTGGTTATCTATGAGTTTTCGTGATAAACGTGAAGCACCGGTATGGGACACATGATTCTTTTGATACGGCCATCCCTGTTTTTTAGCCGACTCCTGTAGCCAGTTAGTCAGGGTAACCGGGGAAAAGTTATCCTCAGGCTCATATTGTATATGAACGATTGATCTATCCCCAAGCTGACTGAAAATATTTTTTAGACCGGCTTTCTGACTCTCGAACACATAATCGAGCTCATACAGAATAATTTGCTGTTCCTTTAGAAAAATGGGGGATACTGTTGAAATCTTAAGCGGCAATAATTCCCGGTCCATCCAGTTTCGATCCTGTAACATGTGCTCATATTCCTTCAGTAGAAAAGCAAAATCCGGATTTTTCCGAACGGCAGATTCTTTTTCTACTTCACGTAACAGACTGTTTAACGGTTGACACGCCCGCCGCATATCTCCGATGATATTGGATATAATATCAATGCTCTGTGATCCCCTGAACCGTGTAATGCGTTTATCTGTATGATTACGGATCCAGTCATCTAACACAAGCGGCCGCTCCTGTTTCGGCGACAATATCTGACCGGGACGCTCTTCATCGGTAAAGCTCATCTCCGCCAGCTCATCGAGCCACGATTCGAGCGTCATGATTTTGGGTGCGAATCCACTTAACGATTTTTGCAGAATACGCCGCAAATGACGCACCATCAATTGATTGGCAACAAGAATCAGGGTCTCCTGAATCGGACGATTTCCGGATCTCTCGATTAATTCATTCTGAAGATCATGTTTATTATGTGATATGACGGATAGTATCTGCAAAAGAACCAGCGGTTTTATTATTATGTATGGTTGGTATTATGATAATAAAAAAGGGTGACAGGTTCCGTCACCCTGAAAAAGATTTTTTTGAGAAAAATGTTTACGGTCGTGGGGACATGCCATGGCATGTCCTACGACCTCACCCTTGATCAAAAGATATCGTGCTAAATCATAAAAGAACATATCGTTTTCTGTGTATTCTTGCGTTTTTAGGATTTTGTACCATTCCGGCATATGCCGGACCGCCTTTTCACACCGATGACCCGGGTTTATTACCATACCTTGGCGGGGAAGCCTATATCTTTTCAAGCGGGACGTTCGATCACAGTGGAACGTCAGGAGTGGGGCCGGCTGTCGAATTCAATTATGAGTTTCTGCGTAAAGGTTTTGTTCACATGGTGGTTCCGTTTGCTTTTAATAGTCCGAATCATGCCTCATCCAATTTTGGCGCCGGTGATATTGAATTGGGATTCAAATATCAGTTTACTTCTCAAAAAAGATGGATTCCTGCTATTGCTACTTTTCCTCTGATGGAGATACCATCCGGTAAAGCCTCCAAGGGTTTGGGAAATGGGAAACCTCAATATTTCATTCCGATTTGGCTGGAAGAAGATTTTGGACATTGGACCGTCTACGGGGGAGGAGGTTATTGGTTCAACAAGGGACGGGGAAATAAAAATTTTGATTTCACCGGTATTCTCGTTCAGTATAATTTCTCTGATGAAGCCTTCCTGGGGATGGAGTTATTTCATCATACGCCCGATGCCGTTGGAGCACAGTACCGAACCGGATTGCATTTTGGTGGCGGTTTCCCGGTATACCATCATATTCAGCTTCTATTCTCCGGTGATGCCGGTAACGGGATAACATCCTACAAACATTTCTCCTACTACATTGGACTCCATTACGTCTTCGGCGGATAATAGAACATAGATTACACAGATTTAGCGGACTGACGCTGATTAAAATATTTATAGAAATGGTCATGAGCTGCAGGACAATTTTCTCTTTACTTGAACTGTTTGCTAATCACAGATCCCGCTTAGTGCCTTTGGATCTCCGGAACTTTGTTTCTTTCTCTTTGTGTTTAACATTCCGCCTTCCAAATTCTACCTTCTGCCTTCTCCATTCTCCCGAATTATATTTTCCCTAAAACCGTTGTTTATCTCGGGGGAATCTATAACTTAATAAAAGGGTATCCTTATGAAAATTAGGGGATTACCTGACAATATTATTCAAGAGAGATTCTCGGAGGAGATGAAATTGAGCGATGAAATCGACAGATGATTATACCCAACAGGCGGTAGAAGACACCTTAAAGAATTTTGACATAGATCCATCCCGGGGTCGTACGGAAAACGAAATTACCGAATTAACAGATGAGTACGGGTACAACGAGATCCTCGAACAAGAAGAGACACTTTTACATCGAATTTTCAGACGGTTTTGGGGACCCATCCCATGGATGATCGAACTCGCGGCTATTTTATCGGCCGCCGTTCAAAAGTGGGAGGATTTCATTATTATCCTTATCATGCTCTTGGTCAATGCCTTTCTCGATTTTTTCCAGGAGCATCGTGCCCTTAACGCATTGGAAGCTTTGAAACAACGGCTGGCCAAAGAAGTGATGGTCAGACGAGACGGTACTTTTAAAAAGATCCCGGTACGGGAATTGGTCCCGGGCGATATTATCAAAATGAGGATCGGAAATATTGTTCCGGCGGATGTTCAGTTATTTGAAGGTGATTATCTCCTGGTGGATCAGTCGGCCCTTACCGGGGAATCGATACCGGTAAATAAAGAGAAGGATGACGTTGCTTATGCCAATACGATTGTTAAACAGGGTGAGATGCTGGCTGTGGTCGTCAATACCGGTATGAATACCCAGTTTTCGAAAGTTGTTTCCCTGGTAGCACGGGCGCAGCTCGAAGAACGCAGCCACTTCCAGAAGATGGTAATTCAAATCGGCAATTTTTTGATAATGATTACACTCGTCCTCGTCATGGTTATTATAATGGCCGCCCTGTTCCGGCACGAGCCTTTCCTGGAGATCATCCGTTTCACATTGGTATTAACCGTAGCTGCCATTCCTGTCGCACTTCCTGCGGTTTTATCCGTCACCATGGCCGTTGGTGCCATGAATCTTGCGCGACGGGAAGCTATAGTCTCTCACCTCACTGCTATTGAGGAGCTGGCCGGAGTTGATATATTTTGTTCCGATAAAACGGGGACCTTAACTCAAAATGAGATGAAGGTGGCTGATCCGGTTGTACTGGGAGATCACACCGAGGAAGAGTTGTTTACGCTGGCAGCATTAGCTTCTCGTGAAGAAGACAATGATCCCATTGAACGCCCTATTTTTCAATATATAGATGAACATTTCCCTGACGTTAATCTCAAAAAGTATACACAAAAAAAATTCATACCTTTCGATCCGACACGAAAACGTACCGAAGCTGTTATTGGGAAAAATGGTGAGCAATTCACCACCCTAAAAGGAGCAACACAGATTTTAATGGACCTGGCGGATATGACCGGTGAAGAAGCGAATAACCTAAATAAGACGGTCGATGAATTAGCTTCCAGGGGATATCGTACTATTGCCGTCAGCAGCCAAAAGAATTCGTCAAAACCCGAAATCATAGGACTTATTCCTTTATACGATCCGCCACGGGACGACTCTAAAGAAGTCATCGACGAGATGAAGAATTACGGGGTGCAAATTAAGATGCTGACAGGTGATAACCTGGCCATAGCAAAAGAGATAGGCCGGTTATTGGGCCTCGAACAACGAACAATTCGTTCATCCCAATTATCCGGAGCCGCTTCTAATGAAATCTTATCCCTTGTTGAAGTTCTAACCACGGCTGTTTTCAAGAAGCTCAAAGGAGAGGTTTCCATAAAAGAGGCTAAAGAATTTGCCTCTCAGGTCATGAAAGATGTAAAATCGATGTACGATACTCGTTTACTCGAACGGGAATTCATTCATACCCGTGAATCAGCTATCGTCGAAATGATTGAGGAGGTTGATATATTTGCCGAGGTTATCCCGGAAGATAAGTACCGGATTGTCGATACACTCCAGAAAGGCAATCATATCGTTGCAATGACCGGAGATGGCGTCAATGATGCTCCGGCGCTGAAAAAAGCCGATTGCGGATTTGCCGTTTCCAATGCCACGGACGCAGCCCGGTCGGCAGCCGATATCATCCTTACCACTCCGGGTTTAGGTGTCATTAAGGATGCGATGGAACAGGCGCGTATCACTTTTGGCCGGATGAAGAGTTATGCCACATTCCGTATCGCCGAGACGATCCGGCTCATATTATTCATGATGCTCTCGATACTCGTCTTTAATTTCTACCCCATTACGGCATTGATGATCATCTTATTAGCCCTGTTCAATGATATTCCCATACTGGCCATCGCCTACGATAACACCCGTATTCACCAGGCGCCGGTGCGCTGGAATATGCAGGAACTGTTAACCATATCGAGCGTGCTGGGTATTGCCGGGGTAATTTCCTCCTTCATTCTTTTCTTCCTTCTAAAAGAATCCGGATTCACGAACGAAATGATACAATCCATTTTCTTCCTGAAACTGATCGTCGCCGGTCACAGTACTATTTATGTTACACGAGCCGAGGGCTGGTTCTGGCAAAAACCGCTACCATCACCACTGTTATTCTGGGCGACAACAAGTACGGAAATTCTGAGTACCATCATCGCCGTTTATGGCCTGCTTATCACCCCGATAGGCTGGGTTTATGCATTAGGAGTCTGGGGCTATGCCCTGATTTGGTTTGTATTTAACGATGCTGTAAAGATGTGGGCTTATAAGTTACTGGGTAATCATAAAGAAGAGACGGCTGCCTGATGCCGGAAAACGTATATGACACGCTATGGCATGTCCCTACGGCTTCGACAAACATTAAAAATATGACGTCATTCCGGGCACTGACGAGGAATCTCGTGAATGGACCCATTCACCGATCACAAGTTCTAAACTTGCGACTTTATTCGAAATGGAGCCACGTTAACTCCTTCCCTGGGGAAGGTTAGGAGGGGGTTCGTGATAATGTGCTAGTGCATTATTTAGGGTTGGCATTGATCACACATATGGAAAAACAACGGAAGGGGATTGCCCCGTTATACATCGAGATTCCTTTGTCATCTCACTACCACTCCCCAAATTTTTTTGGGAAACTCCGTACGCAATGACAATCCGGACGTTTTATAATTGCTATGATTACGCTATTCGCTATGCGCCATGCTCTCTGTTTTTAATTGATTATTGTATATCTCTGTGGTTAATCAATAAATACCATGTGGCTATATAAATGTAACCCATACACAAATTAATCAACCATTGGATGCTATCGATTTTTCCTCTTCCCATTCCAGGAAGGAATAAGGGTTATGTGTAACGGTTCTATCAGGAAGCCACTCCCAAAGAGGTCCCATGGCATTTTTAATCCGATTAACGAGAACAGGTGGAACTTCCGTCGTCTCCTGCTCATAAAACTTCCTGAATGCAATATCCGTATCCAGCCGATGACGTACATCATAAAAATATTTAATCTTACCCCATCCTTCACTACTGGTAGCCCGGACAATATTCATGGCTTTTGGTATCCATCCCCTGTTTACATTAAACCGGCGAAATATGGCCTTATTTGAAAATGAATGTTCATGCAGGCTGATCATCTTATCAAAAAAGTCCGTCCATTTATAGTTTTTGGGGATCACATTCATAGCTCCGGAATTATTCAGGAATTGAAATGGAAATGGCAGAACCCGCCCCTCTTTTTGGTATTCCAGGTTCAGCGGGGCACTGCGTCCAAAAGCGGTCAGCATTGAATAAGCCGGGAATGTACCGGGCGACATATCAAGAAACTTTTTAGTCAGTTCAAAAGGCTCATCTCCCTCATCCGTATCAAGGCCAAGGACAAAATTCCCCTGCAGATAGGGAAGATAACTCAGAATCATATTGACCTGTTCAGACACTCGCTTCACCTTCTCCATCCCATAGGTGTGTCCCGTCTTCGATTTGTTACCAAGATCAAACCACGATTCAATTCCCGGTAAAATAGCTTTAAAACCGTTCTTTTTGAGCCTTATTACATTTTGTTCAGACAATAATGATAGAGAACTTTCTGCTATAAAATCGATACTGTCGGGAGGTACGGCTTCTTCAATGGCTGTAAGATAGTCGTTAAATCGAATACCGAAATTAGGATCATGCCATGCTACGCGGGGACGTTTCATTTTCTTTAAGAGAAAACGAAGGTCCTCCTTTAATTCTTCAAAATCCAGCGGTTGATATTTTACGACTGAATCGACACAAAAACTACAGGAATAGGGACAACCGAGACTGCCAAGCATTGGAACAATTTTAACGACCGGAGCTTCCTGCAAAAGCCGCTCAATATACTTCCATCGTTGTCGAACGCCCGGTAACGAATCGGGCTGCTGCAGAGCCGACAGATACACCCCCGTGGGACTATGGTGCGAATGATCTGCTAAAATATCACGAACAACCTGTTTATCAGTAAACCCGACAACATAATCGAAATATTTCTGTGCATCCTGCGGGTAGGCCCTGGCATGTGGCCCACCAAGAACAGTTACTACACCACTCGATCGAAATTTATTACTAAGTGCATAAGCGACATGGGCGGATGTAGTAAAAGCACCAATAAACAGGACATCAAGGTTATCCGGCAAATCATCGACCATGTTTTCATAACCGGAATAATAAGCGAGACTCACATCATGTCCCTCTTCTTCACACCAAACGGCTATTACTTGTCCCATTATACTTGCTAAATTGGCTCTCATAAAGCGGGCATAAGAAGACCTGCTTGGCCTGTTAGCAACAATGTCAATTACACCAATTCTTAATTTTTGCATGGGTAATATTGTTAAGTTTTAATGAATACCCGTAGATGTGTTTTATAAACTTCTCCCTACACAGTTTCTAAAAGAACTTCAGATTATTTTTATGAGAACATGCATAGAGTCAATTTAATAGAATATTATATAAGTGCCAGAAGTTTTGATGAATTCTTATATTTAAACGTTGAACCGTATCACACAAAATTCTGTTGTGGCAGTTAAGCCTCCCTATTGTTTTAAAATAAAAAAGGCCGGTTATGACCAGCCTTTTAATAATAGTATTGTATTTATCGTAAACTAAAAATTTTCAGGAAATAAATAGGGATCACAGGTAATTGATATCCATGTGATCTCTATTTAGAACTTCAATATCCCCTGCGATAAAACATATTTTAGTCTTTGGTTGAAATATAAATCGGATCGGGGATGTTCATTGATTCAGCTAAAGAATTGAATCTGGTTAATTCATTGGTTAAAACAGAATGTAAATTCTCATTCTGCTTATCCACCTCGGAAGAAAGTTCCTGATACAATTCAGTCATCTGCTTCGTCGGCTGTTTATAGGATGATTCGACCGATGACGCCAGAAAACTTAATTTAGTATGGATTTTCACCGGGTATTTCAACACGTCTTCATTGGTTTCAATATGCGATTGGATCAGGCGGTCCTGAATATTCTGTAAATCTCTTAATATCGGTTTGGCAGCGGCCTTCAATTTGCCTACCTGGGGGTAATCTTTCAACTTCGCCAGGTAATCATCGATTTGCTTTCGTGCCGATACAATCCTGTTAACCGTTTTATTGGTCTCGTTCAACTTATTATGAATGTTCTGCAACAATGAGAAACGTTGTTGAAAATCTGAGTTTGTTGCATCTACACGCGGATCTTTTTTGACGATAAATGGTTGTATCATCGTGTGACCACCCATTGTAACCCTCACTTTATATGCCCCAGGTACTACTCTGGGTCCGTGTGGATGATAACTGGTACCTGATCGGATATTATTAACTTTCACAGCATCCGGATACCGAAGATTCCAGACAAAACGGTTCATGCCTTCATTGGATGTCAACACATCGGAAGGAACCTGTTTTTTATTTTTATAAAATTGGGCGGTATGATTAACCGGGTTACCGCGACTGTCTTTCTTATTGGAAAACGAAATGATCTTCTTACCGGACTCTGTCATAAAATCCATGGTTATAGTCGTGGTATCCGATGGCTGATTTTTCAGATAATAGAATACTACTGCACCGTTGGGTGGATTTTCACCGGAGGTCATAGCTTTACTGTGATAACTACCACCTTTCATCAAATACGTGTGTTCCGGTTTATACAAATACAGATCGGACTTGACCACTTTATCACTTAATTGGCGAAGCGGATTGAGATTATCCAGTATCCAGAATCCACGGCCATGTGTCGCAAGAACGAGATCGTTTTCACGTTTCTGTATTCGTAAATCGTAAACCGGCACGCTGGGCAGATTTAAATTCAGTGGCTGCCAGCTGTCCCCATCGTTAAAGGATACCCAGACGCCGTGCTCGGTTCCGGCATACAGCATATTTTTCTTTACATTATCCTGACGAATGGATCGGGCAAAATCATTATCCGGAATGCCATTTGTGATTTTCTTCCAATGCTTGCCATAATCAGTCGTTTTATATAAATACGGTTTGAAATCGTCCGATTTATACCGGTTAGCAGCCACATAGGCCGTCCCCGCCTCAAATTTGGATGGCTCGATGATACTGATGAGTGTCCAGGGCTGAATATCTTTGGGAGTAACATCTTCCCAATGCTGACCATCGTCTATAGATATGTGAATGAGCCCATCATCCGATCCGGCCCAAATAACACCTTTCTTAACCGGTGATTCGGCAAGAGAAAAGATCGTATCGTAATTTTCTGTTCCCGTCTCATCCCGGGTGATTGGTCCGCCGGATGCTACTTGTTTGCTTTTATCGTCGCGGGTTAAATCCGGACTAATTCGCGTCCAGCTCATGCCATCATCTGTACTTTTTAACACATATTGCGAACCGACATAAATCACTTTTGAATTATGTGGCGATATCATAATCGGATAGGTCCAGTTAAAACGGTACTTCAGACTGTCGGCACCTTCACCATCCTGATCTTCCGGCCATGGTGAACGATCAGCAAATACTTTGGTTTTATCATTATACGTCTCAAACCGGCCTTCATATCCGCCGCCGTAAGTAATATAAGGTTTGTCCGGATTGGATAGTACATATCCGCTTTCACCTCCGGCTACGGCATGCCAGTCGCTTTCGGGGATACTATATCCGGTCGTTCGGCTAACTCCTTCAATGGCTGAGAAATCCTGTTGGGCGCCATAAACATGATAAGGAAATTGATTATCTACCGATACATGATAGATCTGTGCCGTATTTTGGTCATGTTCGGTCCAGGTTTGTCCGCCGTTATAACTCACATTTGCACCACCATCATTCGACTCGATCATGATCTGTGAATTATCGGGATCAATCCACATTGTATGGTTGTCACCGTGCGGGGTCGAAATCCTTTTGAATGATTTTCCACCGTCGATCGATTTGAGAAACATTTCATCCAGCACATACAGGGTATTATCACTTTGGGGATCGACAAATATTTTTGTGTAATACCATGGACGCAATCTCACCTTATGCTCACTGTTTTCCAGATGCCAGGTTTTACCGCCATTATCGGATTGAAACACCCCGCCATGCTTAGCTTCAACGATCGTCCAGAGTTTCCCGGGTGTTTGATAGGAAACAGCGATACCGATCTTACCCAGGGTTCCTTTGGGATAACCCGGATTCTCACTAATTTTCTTCCATGTATTACCGCCATCCATCGATTTATAGAGCCCGCTGCCCGGGCCGCCACTCGATAATTTCCAGGCATGACGATAAACCTGCCACATAGATGCATACAGAATACGTGGATTAAGAGGGTCCATGGCTAAATCGGCAGCGCCTGTTTTATCATTGACATAGAGCACTTTTTGCCAGCTCTTACCGCCATCGGTCGACTTATAAATTCCCCGTTCTGTATTATCAGCAAACACATGGCCAAGAGCAGCCACATAGACAATATTCGGATTATTCGGATTGACAACAATCTTACTTATGAAATGGGCTTTGCCAAGTCCAACATTTGTCCAGGTTTTACCTCCATCCGTTGACTTGTTAATTCCTTCGCCGGGAGTTATATCACCGCGAGGATTCGATTCACCCATTCCGGCATACACCACGTTCGGATCGGATTGAGAAACAGCAATGGCTCCGACTGATCCGGTTTTGAATGCTTTCCCGGAGACGTTGATCCATGTATTTCCGCCATCGGTGGTTTTCCATAATCCACTTCCGGTTCCGCCGAAATAGAATGTATACGGATGATTCTTAACCCCGCTTACGGCAACAGACCGCCCACCACGGAATGGTCCGATTCCGCGCCATTTCAATGCTTGATAAGCATCTAATGGATAAGTGTAATCTTTTTTATGATGTTTTTGTCCCCAGGCCATCAAACTGGTACCGAGTATAAGCATCAGTAATAGCCCTGTTTGTCTGCACACCGGGTACAGCCAGGTCATAGAACCTCTAAGTCGTCTGTTAGTCATAGCCACTGTTTTTGTAATTATGATTCTAAATCGAAAAAACTTGAAAAATATTTATACGCGTCTGTTAAATCGGTGGGCTTCACTCTGGTAAGAGTGGCATCCATCTATTCAAGTGTGATAACAATTTAGATGGACACCACCCATCCGGGTGGAGCCCATCGGGAAAAGTCAAAGTCTTCACTTCATTTAGAATTTCCTTTATTATTCATATAAACCGCCGGTATCTGCATTTGTTTAACCATCTGATTGAATTTAGGTACCTGCTGATCAAGCACCGGTTTTAATTTTGTCAATTGAGCATCTACTTTAGCCGAAAGATCATTATAAAGATCATACATCTGCTTCGGCGGACGGTCGAACGCGGATTGTGTGTAAGCATCAAGTGATGCAAGTTGAATATAAAGTTTAACCGGATAGTTCAGATCATCCTCCGGGTTGTGAATATTTTTCTGATAGAGTGTATCCTGAATCGCTTTAAGGTTATGTAATATTGGTTTTGCCGCCTTCTTCAATTTCCCGATATCAGGATAATCTTTCAGATTGGCCAGGTACTCATTTATTTGTTTACGTGCCGAGATAATATTATTAATGGCCCTGGCCGTCTCGTTTTGTTTCTTATGAATCTTGCGTAATAAATTAAATTCAGCTTCCAGATCAGCTTGTGATGCTTCGATCCGGGGATCTTTCTTAACGGTTAATTGCTGAGTCATACTATGCCCGTTAACAGATAATGCAACTTTATACGTACCCGGAACAACATGGGCACCCTTTAAGGTACCCCCGCTTGATCCTAAAACACGATTCGGAGGATTTTTCACTTCGGGATAGCGAAGGTTCCATACAAAACGATTCATCCCGGCATCAGTAGCCAGGACATCATGCGATGTATGATCTTTTTCAGAATAGAAATTCTTAGATTTTTTTACCGGCTTTCCTTCACCATTCACTTTATTGGAAAATGTTCGAATGGTATCTCCGGACATCGTCATGAATGTCAGTTTAACATTTGATGTAGTATCAAGCTGATTTTTCAAATCATAAAATACGACGGCTCCATTCGGTGGATTTTCGCCATACGTATCACCCGGGTGATGTCCACTGCGTCCACGCATGAGGTAAGTGTGTTCTGGTTGAAATAGGTAAAAATCAGAATCTTTTACTTTTTCAGACAGCTGTCGCAACGGCTTGAGATTATCCATGATCCAGAATGCACGTCCATGTGTTGCAAGCACCAGGTCATTTTCACGATCCTGTATTTTCATATCACGAACCGGGACACTCGGCAGGTTTAACTGCATCGGCTGCCAATTACTTCCATTATCAAAAGAGACCCACACGCCACGGTCGGTTCCGGCGAATAACAGGTTCTTATCATGTGTGTCCTGACGGATACAATACGTCGTTTGATTGCCTGCGATACCTTTAATGATTTTCGTCCAGTGTTTACCGAAGTCGGTCGTTTTATACAGATACGGTTCAAAATCATCCAGTTTATAACGCCGCGCGGCAACATATGCCGTACCGACATCAAAATGAGACGGATCAATGATACTGATCTTGGTCCAGGGCTTCAGACCTTTGGGGGTCACATTATCCCATGTCTTACCGCCGTCTTTTGAAACATAGATCAAACCGTCATCAGAACCCGACCATAATACACCTTCTTTAACAGGTGATTCAGCCAGGTTAAAAATGGTATCGTAATTTTCCGTTCCCGTTTCATCACGGGTTATGGGCCCGCCCGAAATTTGCTGTTTGCTCTTATCATTGCGTGTCAAATCCGGACTAATACGTTTCCAGCTCATGCCGCCATCTTTACTCTGAAAAACATACTGCGAACAGGCATACATCACATTCGGATCATGTTTGGAAACCATGATGGGAAACGTCCAGTTAAAACGATACGGTATTTGTCCGGCACCATAACCGTCCGTATTCAGCGGCCATACCGTAATGTTATGCCGCTGATGAGAATGCTCGTTATAGGTTGTCATCAATCCGATATAACTACCACCGTATGTGATATACGGTTTGGCAGGATTGGGAACGATGTACCCACTTTCTCCTCCGGCCACTTCTTCCCAATCATTTTGGGTTATTCCATAACCGGTTGTACGACTTTTAATTCCAATAGCCGATTCATCCTGCTGCGGACCATAGACACGGTACGGGAAGCGATTATCAACAGCTACATGATAAAATTGTCCGGTAGCCTGATCCTGCTGTGTCCAGGTGTCGCCCCCATTCAAAGTAACGTTAGCCCCGCCATCATTCGATTCTATCATAATTTGAGGATGATTCGGATTGATCCACAAATCGTGATTATCGCCGTGGGGCGTACGGATGCGCTGAAACGTTTTGCCACCATCGACCGATTTGAACAAACCGAGATCGGTAGCATAAACCGTATTTTCATCTTTAGGATCGGCAAAAATATATGTGTAATACCAGGAACGTTGCGTCAGTTTCGTTCCGTGAAACAGGCGCTGCCATGTTTTACCGCCGTCATCCGAGCGGAATACGCCACCTTTTTTTGCTTCGATGAGCGCATAAATCCGGTTCGGATTCGCCCTTGAGACCGATACGCCGATCTTACCGAGTAATCCTTTTGGCATTCCCGGATTATGGGAAATATTTTTCCAGGAATCGCCACCATCCGTAGATTTATACAAGCCACTGCCGGGACCGCCACTCGACATTATCCATGGTGTCCGGAACGACTGCCAAAAAGCCGCATATAATATGCGGGGATTATTAGGATCCATCTCAATATCGATGGCTCCCGTCTTATCATCCACATAGAGAATTTTTTTCCAGGTTTTGCCGCCGTCCAGAGAGCGATAAATGCCGCGTTCTTTATTATTTGCAAAAACATGTCCGAGTGCTGCAACATAAACGATATCCGGGTTATTGGGGTCAACTGCTATCCGGCTTATGACGTGTGTGTCTTTCAAGCCAATGTTTTGCCAGGTCTTGCCACCATCGGTTGATTTATACATCCCGTCACCAACAGCCATATCGCCACGGATAGCCGATTCACCCATTCCGGCATACACCACATTCGGATCAGACGGAGCTACGGCTATGGCACCTACCGATCCTGTTTTAAAATATTTATCAGAAACATTTTTCCAGGTAACACCTGCATCCACACTCTTCCACAAACCACCGCCGGTTGCTCCGAAATAAAAAGTGTGTGGTTGAGAGGTCACCCCCGTTACTGCAATCGACCTGCCACCGATGTACGGACCGATATTACGGTATCGAAGCGCTTTATACATGTCCTTTGGATAAACATATTTTTTTTGTTGTTGAGCTATTACTGGCCATGCCATCAGGCTCATCAAAAGAAAAAGAACGGTTTGTTTCCACGAGGAATTATTAAACCATACATCAAGAGAGAAAATATTTCGTTTTTCCATATACCTGGCAGTTAGAAATATCAATTACTAATTGATATTTAATAATGAGTAATTAAATCTTTTTACGTTATGCGCTATGCTCGTCCACTCGTTTCCAATCTATTAAATGTGCAGACTCCAATAAGTAAGAATTTGTAAATAATATGTATTTGCTCAAGTTCTTTATTTACTGAAGTAAAAAAGATGTGAAGATCCTCTTACAATCGTTACAAAATCACAAGAGAATCTTCCCTCTTATATCGAATATGAATCGCCTTAATCTTTCACTACTCTGAAACCGATAAAGTTTTTTCCCGGCATAACGGGAGCAGCATCCGGATCAACAAAACTGACAGCCGAATAGCCATACACGCCCATTTTACCGTTGTTATTATACATTTCAGCGGCATTCCCACCTAAATCATACACATCGGCACCTTTTACATCTTCAATGTTAAATGAGCCGACTTCCATTAACAGATCATGTTGAACAGACTGAAGTTTTTGTTTCAGTTCCTGTGCTTCATCTAACGTTATCGGGTAGCCCGCCCAATAGTTCAAAGTATTCTCTTTGGCACCGGATTTCCTGGCCACTTTATTAAATATCATAGCTTCCTTTAAATCAGGCAGCCTGTAATTCTGATGCGTTACTTTGCTGAGCCAATGCGTATAGGCTACGGCTTGTTTATATGAAATACCTGTTACAGGATAATTGGCCTTCATCGGATCGAACGTATAATTGGGATTAAACGTTTTATACTGTTCATTCGTGACCTCAAAACGGCCGATTGCCATCTTTCCGGTTGAATCCGGCACCGTTTCCGGAATTAATTTGCCATTATATTCCTTTCCAAAATAATTACCCGATTTTGCCGCTTTATCCCGCATAACCAATCGACCGAGCGGACTGTCTTTCTTAAATGCCGGGTTTGGTACCGTATAATCATTCCACAAATACTTTTTAAACCATTTAATTTCTTCCCTCATTTTCCGCAATTCATGCGTCAATTGACTTGTCCAATGGGGTTCACCCGGGAACCATAAAAACTTGACAGGCGCTTTACCGACCTGTTGGATAGCCCGGTAATATTCCCAGCTTTCATCCCGGGTCACTTTCCGGTCTTTACCGCCCTGGAAGATGATGGTGGGTGTGCGCAGGTTTTCCACATCAAAAAGAGGGGATTTCTTGATATAGGTAGGGTTATAATTTTTCCCATCCTTGTTTTCCCATGGCGACCCGAGGAAATAACTCTGATCGAACATAACACCGAAAGAAGTCGGACCGTAATCAGAGACCCAGTCCACATCAGCGGCACCTTCACCGGCCACTTTGAACATATGAGGATGTTTTATGGTCGACATCACCGTTAATATAGCCCCATTAGACCATCCATTAATACCCAGCGAGTCTTTATCGACCAATCCTTTCTTAATCAACGCGTTAACACCGCTTACAATATCCGGCACTTCCAACTCATAGTAATGGCCTTTTATGGATTCCTCGAATTTAAGCCCGTGATTGGAAGAACCATGATAATTAGGTTTCAGAACAAAAGCCCCCATTTGAGCAAAAATGTTCGGGTAATACGCCCAGCTATTATGCCAATTATCCCGGTCATTACCCATAGGACCACCATGGATAGAAACAATGAGCGGATAACGTCTTCCCGGTTTATAGTTATCCGGATAATATAACAGGCCGTCCACTTTTTGATTTTTGGCCCCTGTCCAATGAAATACTTCGGTTTTTGCGATTGGTTTATTGGCGAGATCAGCATTTAATGATATAAGCGTATTTCCCGTAGACAGAGATGAATGACGACCAATATTTAAATCACCAATCCGGTATTGTGTCATCACCGAAGCGGTTGCATGTGTAAAAATTACCTTTTTACCATTTTGGGCAATAGTATAAGGTGTAACATGCTCTGAAAAAGCCCCGGTCGATACGTCTTTTTTCGACCAGTTATTCCCCTTTTTAACATAATAGGCGAGTTTATCTGTTGCTCCATTTGACAGTAGAAGCATCACGTCATTGCCGGAAACGGTAATACTTCCATCTAATCCCCACGAATGATGAAGATCTACTTTAACCGGTTTCATATCTGATAAATTGAAATAATATAAAAGTGAGATACCGGCACCGTTCCATTGCGGATCAGAGGATTTTACGCTCGTGAAATAGAAGCCATTGCTATCATCGGTAAATGAGAAATCACCGGGAAATTGAAAATCATTCGCGAGTATCTGTTTCTTACTGCCATTCTTAAGATTCCATAGAAAATAAGTCGGTTTGGGATGAGCATCCGCCTGGTAATGTGTACTCATGATATGGCCGGTTACCAGCCAATTGCCATCCTTCGAAACGGCATATTCATAGACCGGGTAACGGTTGTCGGTCAATCGCTTAACTTTATTAGTCGATGTATTGAATGCAAAAACACGTTTAGGCTGAAAATGTTTGGGATCCTCAATATCGATCGTATTATCTTTGCGTTTTTCTGTATGTAATGTATAAAGGCTCTTGCCTTCTTTAGCAATATACGTCAACCGGTCATTACCCAGGCGTTTCAAATCAGAGATACTGATATTATTTTTATATACGGAATGAGGAGAGCCGCCATACACACTCATTGCCCAGATATCTTTCCC
>DATFMH010000135.1:0-3098 GCA_035267045.1 Balneolales bacterium | reverse complement strand
AATGGAAGTAACTTTAGTCTTTTGAATAGCTTTTAAAACGAATCCTATGTACCTTATTCCTTCGATTGGGCCATTAGCGTCTTTCAGGTCAAGAAAATCATTATAATCGAATTTTGATAACTCGTTTACTTCCGTACCTGGCCTTATTATACCACCATGACGCAACCTTTTAGTTAGCACGGTTTGTTTTGAATTTTCTATATTTGGAATAGGATTACCTTGAGATGTCATTAATTGCGCCTGGTAGTAATCATCAGGGTATTGGCTTTCTGACCATATTCTGAATGTGTTATTGTTGCTAATATTTCGGAATTGTCTTAAATAAATCCAAATGTCATTTGCTGTATTATTAACAATAGCCCCGGAGACATTATCTCCACTTGTATTTAATACTTGGGCTACCTGTCCTCCATGATATTTATAACCTCCTGACTCATATATATTATAAGTCATTCCTGTTGTATAATATAGAGTTTCAGATAGTTGACTTGATGGCCTGTATATTTCAACAAACAAATTATCCGGATATAAATTTGGGCTTGCGTCCTCTGTTGGAGTAACAGATATTGTACTATTAACTTTAAAATATATCCATTCGCTTGTTATCTCTTCGGTTCCTGTTGATCCTTCTCCTATAGTTGTGTCGTAGTCTACGTCTTCATACACCCCTGTTATTTCAACGTCATATATAACATTATCGAGCTCTGTTAAATTACCTCCTGAATCTACTGTACCGATAATGCGAATCCTATCACCTTTCTGCCAGACATACTCCTCCACTGACCAGTTATCAAAATAATTTCTTGTATTTGATTGGGCTTTTTTTATTCTCAGCCTAAACTGCGGGCTCGATGTGTCTATAGAAGTGGATGCGTCTGGATCTGTGTGTCTCTCGGGATATTTACCATAACAAAAATTATATCCTAATAAATCTAAAAACCAACTTACTGAATTATTACCAGCGTAAACTATCTCATAACTTTCAGCCCAAGCAGGAGGTAGGTGATTTATAGTAAATTGAATAATAGGCCTATTATCGTAATTTGATGTCGCACTCTCTGTAGAAAACGGAATGTATTTTTTTATCGTTCCGGCTCCTATAACCGGAGATATTCTACCTGCTGAATCTCTATATATAATACCCCAATTATGGGTTGCTCCTTTTTTTAGAGATGAAAATTTATCTACTCCTGTTATTGTTGATTTTTCATAATATGATTCAATAGTCCAATTATACATTGGATTCAAATCATATCCATATGAGTATTCAGTAAATGCGCATAGCTTATTTGACTCCGGTGTTATGCAGGTTACTACCGTTCCGGATCCCCATTCTGTATTTATAGCCGATTGAAGCCCGGATATTACAGTAGATGGGTAACTATCGGTACCGGAGTAAGTATATGATACGGTTGTAAAAGAAGATTCACCTGTTTTTTTAACTTTTATATAAAATGTGCAAGCCCCTGGGTTTTCGGTTGGTATTCTAAATGCCAAATGATACACCCAAGTTGAAGAAGTTAATTTATCAGAATCAAGATTAAAAGATAAATATGTGGTCTGAGTTGTTATAGATCCTAGATCTTCATATGATATAGCTAAATTAACGCTTGGCGTAATCCTGTCGTACCCTTCTGTTATATTTGCAAAAACAAGCCTGTTATTTTCAATAAGCTCCATATGCTTAGCTTTTATAGGCACATAGCTAAACAGAGTAGCAAATTCGGCTAAATCTATAGCTTGTTTGGCTACGTCATTATAAAAATAAACATCTGAAGATTGATCTGATGGATAGAGCTTATATCCACTCTCATTTATTACATCTATCTTTTTAATTAAAAACCACGTCGCGGGATCTTCAGATGACCTTGCAACCACTTCAATATATCTTACATATGAATTTCCTGTATTAATGACAACTTTTATCCTGTTATTGTGTGTGGGATCCGGATTTGGAATACCATTCACATCCTCTTCTCCATTAGGAGTTGGAATTATGCTTGGCGGAGCATATGTGCTTTTCCTGTAATCCATATACACATACCTATAAGAGAATTGCCACACCTGACCTCTTAATTGATTTATGTTGTTTGAACTGTCTGATTGATATTCTGCAGTTGGAGAGATAAGAGGCGGAATTGCTGCTAAAATAAATATATTTAGATTAGTTGGGTCAAGGTATACATCTGTTATTTTAGCTATGTACTGGAAATACGATGGAGAACTTCCAGGATAAATATCCACAATACCCACAGTAGATTGGAGTATTTTATAAACAGAGTCATTGTAATAAACAAAGCTACCTATGGTGTATCCAGTGTAATATCCTGTTGTTAAATTATAATTAACTACCTTAGACGTTATTCCAGCGTTGGTTGTATTCTCAATTTTCACAACATCCATCATGCGAATGTCGTTCTTATTATCGGTAAATACTATGTTTGAGTTGATAAGTTTTACATTGTAAAATTGCGGTCTCTCGGTGTATGTAAGCCCCCAGTCTGCAGGAATACCTTCATAAATATATTTTATTGAATTATCTGATAGTTTATGTTTTATTATGACAAACTTCTGATCTACGCTATTCTTATAAATTAAACTTAGTATGTATGCAATACCAATATTTTCGTCTACTACAACGCCCATATGGTGATAAAGACCAACGCTTACTAATTCTGGAATCTCTAATAACAGAGTTGACTTTAAGGATTGTATTAACCCCCTGTTTAATTGATCTTGAGTGTTGCCTATGATTACATTGCGAGCATCGCTATAATCCCCATCCTCAAAGTATTTTGGTGAGTCATCTTTATTTAGTCCTTTAATGGGAAGTATAACGTCTCTATTCTGCATTATCTTTTTGGTGTTTGTTTAACTGACCGGTAAAGCATTCTCTTATACTCATCTGCCGTAAATGCAGTTTGGAAGAACCTTAATGCTTCTACAGCTTCTTCGTATTGTTGTTTTTTTCTTTCTTTTTCGCTAAGCGACTTCTTAGAATCATTTTCTATAAGCTGCCACAGTAAATAAGCTCTCAAAGCCGGGATTGCTTCTCTTGGGATTATTGTAGTCCCGGTGAGATTTACCCCGGATGAAAT
>DATFMH010000134.1:0-7189 GCA_035267045.1 Balneolales bacterium | reverse complement strand
TTTATACGTCTTTTGCAGATCTTTCAGCTCAAGGCCTTCTTCAGGCATACAAAGCAAGGCAGAAGTTCCGCCGCTCAGGCAATACAATAAAATATCATCCCCCGGTATCTTCTTTATGAAATCAAGTAACTCGTAAGCAGATGCCAGGCTGTCATCTCCCGGCAATGGATGATTTCCGGTAAAAGTTTGGATGATCTTTGTCCCGGATCCGGTTCCTTCCGGCACGATGATCATCCCATCTTTTATACGATCCCCAAGCACTTCTTCCAATCCTTTCGCCATTGAAGCCGATGCCTTCCCGGTACCGATCACCCAGATATTCTGACCATCTTTCAGTTCTGCAACTGTATTCCTGATACTCAGAATATTATTCTCCAACGATACTTCTCGTTTCATCAATTGCGTGGGGTGCATCTGTTCCATTGCCTGATGAAATATTTCCAGAACATCATTTTTCTGTTTGTGATAGATATCGTCAGCGTCAGTTGTCATATACCTTGAATATTTATTCGTTTATACCCGGTAAGGTAAGGGATTTTGAAGATAGATTTGAGGATATAAGTGATAAGTTTTTAAATGGTCAAAGAAGAAAAGGAGACTGTATACAATTATCAAAAATATTGCTTATTCCCGTTAACTCAGAAAACCCGTATTCATTATATCTTCTCTTTCTCCGGATTCACTACTTTACATTTACGCATCCGCGGTTGCCCGCTCCATCTGCGTCGTCCGCGTTCTATCTTTCCTGTGTACTCTGTGCAATCTCTCTGTGTCCCCTGTGGTTACTTTTTTATACCAGTATCACGGATTCGCGCTGATTAGTGGTTTGACATGGATTCATGGCTTATTAAAATCGTAACCTCATCTCTACCCCAACATGACTTCTTTTATTTCCCGGTATTTGGTCCAGGCCACTTCCGATTGTTTGTCTGTTTTCAAAAACTGTAACACCATACTTGGCATAGAGCGTCATATATTTAAAAGGCGAATATTTCATCACTATATACCTTCGCTCTCCCTTGCCTGAAAAGGATGGCGTCGACATCACATATAATAAGTCATTTTCATACTCATAAATACGTGCATCATAACTGTTCGTGTCGAAAGTCATAACACGGCCCAGCAGACGCAATTGCGGTATGATCTGCCATCTTACATCCTGAGAGATTAAAAACCCGTAATTAGATTTACTACCTGTTACCCTGCTTCGAACTCCCTCAACTCGTGTCTGAAGCCTGATAATTTTCCCGGCAGCGTAATCAAGCTGTAACCTGGCACTACCCCGTTTATGCCAACCCAAATAAATGTTCTCACGTCCGAAATCGTCCACACTTTTAACGTCCCGTTGTTTTTGCTCATATTTCCCAAGTAGTGATAGCGTCAGTTTATCATTACGGTTATACTTAATAAAACCCAGCCAGTCGTACCCTCCTGACGGCTCACTCACTCGATACCTTGCAAAAGGGAAATGATATTGGTCGAAGTACATTCCGGCTGATAATCGTTGTGTAAAATCATGCCTGATTCCAACATAAAAACCAGCCTCGTTTTGTGGCGGCCCTGATTGTTCACCGAAAGCACTGCCATAAAACGACCAAAATGATTTGGAATAATTGCGATATAAAAATACCAGATCCGTCTGCCGGCTGACGGGTAATTTCATGCCTGACAAGAGAGCCATTGCACTATTCCCCGATCGCGCTAATTCTCCAAAAACGGAAGCGTTGTGAATCAAATAACGATAATCAATACTGAGACCGCTTAATCTCATACCATGAAAATCATAATGTTGATAGATTGACGAGCCTGCTTCAATGTAATGATTGAACGACATATAATATCCCGTCAATCCTACTTCTCCCAACCGGGTATTATACGCGATGTGAGTGCCGGCCAAATCCGTACCGGTATTATAACGGCGTTTCACCTCTGTCGGTGTTCGATACAACCCGGTCATGCCTGGATTTCTAACAGTATCTCCGGCAATGACAGATGCGCTCAGGTTCCTTCTCGATAAAAAGATGGTCGTTCGAAATTTTTTCCCGTAAGTAAACGCCATTCCCCGCAGGAAATGATTCTCATCACTCGATCCGTAACTATGCAGGCCCCGGCCATAACGTACCGGGCCATCAACGACCGAACTGCCCTTCCCAAAACCAAATCCATTCCATAGTAATAAGCCCTGACCAAATGCTAAGCTATAATCTCCGATTACTATCTCATGCAGCCGCCTGTTGTTTCGCAACGCCAGGCTGAACGATGTGTAATCAAATCCTAATTTGCCATCCATCTTCTCACCGGCGTCTTTTTGTTGCGTAATATTTAGAGACAGATGCGGACTTTGCCAGGCGATCTTCTGATAATATTTCATACGATTACCGGCATAATGTGTACGTTTCGGTAGATACTGATAGCCAAGAGGTTTTTGCAAAATTGTACGTAACCTGTTAATATAGACCAAATGTCCTTTATACGTCCAATAGTGAGGATCTCGCAGCATAATTTTCCGAAAATTACGACTATTGCCTATCGTTATAAACGGTTTGATCTTTTGATACGTAACGTTACCTATTCCCTTCACATTCCGTACTTCTTTGACCGATTCGAATGGTTTAACGTGATCCCGATAGGTTATAATGGCACGTGCTATTCTATCATCGATAGCCGGTATTCGTAACAAGTCATTCATATCTGCAGTATTTAGATCAACGGGATTCATGGCCAAATCCTGTAACATCTGAATATATTCTTCCGGATCGGAGTGATCACCGGTCAAATTAAACTCTACATAATCCTCCTGCACCATTTGTTGTACCTGTTCGAGTGTGGAATCCGGTATCTGGGGATAGGATATTTGCGGGCAAAATGATATAACTATTATTGATGCCAGTAACAGGAAAACATAATATGTGATTTTATTCTTCACCATAACCATGAAAAATCGATACCCGGACTCCACCCGAGAACCTGATGGTTTTGTGTTACAAAATTTACCTTCCATTTTCGATTATGAATCCCCACACCCAGCGCAAATGTAACCGGTTCCGTTGTTACACCGATTCTCATTTGTAAAAAGCGTATCAATTTTATCTCCAACCCGCCTCTGAAGGAAACCGGGAAATCGACATCTTTATAGACTCCGGACGTTAGTAATACATTATTTGCCAAATTATAAGATACGCCTACAGATAATGATCGCGGCAATGGATCGGGATCATTCCGGTAATGAGGATCGTTTATATTCACTGCTTTAGCTCCCAGCCATAATCCTTCAACCAATTGTGCTCCCAAGCCGATATTAAAACCCAGGGCACCACTTGATCCATATGGTGCCGCGAAGTGTATAGCTGTATAATTAAGAGCAATTCCTAAGCGAATACCCTGTACTTTCTCCATGAGAGCTACCCTGAACCGGCTTTTACGATATAAACGACCGCCGTAGGTGTGTCCGCCTGCTCCAACGACACCTTTTTTTGTAGGAAATGTCAGGTTCACGGCATAATCGGTAAGTTCCTTCAATCCGAAGTATCGCATGGCGTAAAAACTGACGCTGCGATCAGAGTCAGACAGCATTGCGGGATTTTCAAACACAGCCCACGGATCGTTGGGTAATGCCGTAACAGCTCCTCCCAGGCTTACATCCCTCGCACCCAAAACAGTCTGTCCTTTTGTTACAGATGTAAGGCAACTGCCTATGACAAATCCTATAATGATTATTCGTACGTTTAATCGCATACGATTCATTAAAGGCAGTGCAAAAACAGGCTTTTTAGTCAGGATTAAGGCCGGAGGAATTTTAAAACCGGGGCATATTTTTTCATATGTGAGGATATTAAAATCCCGACAATGCCGATATTGGTTAAAAAGACGGTCTTGCATAGTCTTCTCAGTGTAAAATACAGGTATTCTTTGTATCATAGATAGGTTTACAAGGACATCCTTACGAAATTAATCCAATTTTCTCCTGAAAAAGTTATGAAAACGTTATTAAACAAGGCTTGGACGATGTATCATATGGGATTTACCAAAGCTATAATTATTGGCATGTTCGCCTTGCTTTTTTTCCCCCTGTTAAGTTTTGCGCAGGAGCTGAAGTGTGATGTCACGATTGATAAAAGCAAGATCAGCAGCTCCAATATTGATTATATCGGCCAGTTAAAATCGGCCATAGAAGATTATATCAACAATCATAATTGGACCGATGATCGTTTTCAGGATGAGGAACGGATCCATTTCAATATGCAGGTTATCCTAAACTCGGTGGATAACAATTACAACTTCAAGGCTAATGTCGTTATATCATCCGAACGGCCCATTTATAATACAGTAAGTACTACGCCGGTTGTTATCATCTCCGATAACTGGGATTTCAATTATACTCCGAATAGTTCTGTCGTCCACGATGAATTTCAATTCAATGACGTAGCCTCATTTCTCGATTTTTATTCTTACATCATTCTGGGATATGATTATGATACTTTTTCCCGGTTAGGCGGGTCCCCTTATTTCAAAAAAGCACGAAAGATCGTGGACATCGCCCAATCGGCCGGTGGGAGCGGTTGGTCAAGCAGTTCAGGGCCGCGCAGCCGTTATTCCCTGGTGTCAGATCTTTTGGATCCGAATTATGAGGATCTACGTAAAGCCATATATATTTATCACCGGCAGGGGCTGGACCTTTTTACCAGTAATACGGAGAAAGCACGTTCCAATGTTGCAGATGCTTTAAAACTAATCCAAAATGCTCAAAATAAGACCACGGATAATTATTTATTTGACCTGTTTTTCAATACGAAGTTCCGCGAAATCGTATCTATCTTCCAGGATGCCCCGCAAAGTCAACGGCTCGATGTATATAATTTGTTGACAACCATCGATTCAGGCCATATTTCCGAATACGATAAACTGAAGAAATAATAGAACGCTGATGATGCGGTTTTTGATGATAAACGCGGATTTTAAAAGAAAACCACAGGGGCAAGACGCTTCGCTTGATAAAAGATAAATTTGGAAAGAGTGTTAGAACATAAAATGCTCTGAATGTCAATACGAGGCTCTTTGAGATGAAGTAATCCCCTTCCGTGGTTTTGTTAATTGATCATTGCTAATTGTTCATTGATCATTGTTCATCACTGTTGTCCGGGGAAAACGTAATTAAATTGTTCAATGATTTTAAAACATGTTAGTCCACTCAAGCGTTAGGTTACTTTTCAACAATGATCCCGAAAGTTTTAGTATCTCGTTAGCTCCCTCTCGGGGATGCCCTGCGTCCCGTCATTTTTTATGAGTAATGTAAGACGGGTGTTATCCTGTGAGTGGACACAGAGTGTCCGCAGGTTCATTACGAGACAGAGTCTCGTAACGAGATAAAAATCCCCACTTCCGTGGTTTTGCTAATTGTTCATTGCTAATTGATCATTGATCATTGTTCATTGTTCATCACTGTTGTCCGGGGAAAACGTAATTAAATTGTTCAATGATTTTAAACATGTTAGTCCACTCAAGCGTTATGTTACTTTTCAACAATGATCCCAAAAGTTTTAGTATCTCGTTAGCTCCCTCCCGGGGATGCCCTGCGTCCCGTCATTTTTTATGAGTAATGGAAGACGGGTGTTATCCTGTGAGTGGACACAGAGTGTCCGCAGGTTCATTACGAGACAGAGTCTCGTAACGAGATAATCGTACCTAACTTGAATCACGAACACTAAATTGTTAATTGCTCATTGTTAATTGCTAATTGTTCATTGATCATTGTTAATTGATCATTGCTAATTGATCATTGATCCCCATTTACAAATCGTTGCCTCTTGGTGTGAAGGCTTGTATGCCGGTAATTTCCCGGCCGAGGATAAGTCCATGGATGTCGTATGTTCCTTCGTAGGTTATTACCGTTTCCAGGTTCATCAGGTGATGAATAACACGATAATCGCCGGTAATACCATTTCCACCATGCATGTCTCGTGCCATTCGAGCAATTTCAAGCGCCTTCATGGTATTATTCCGTTTGGCCAGCGATATCGTCGCAGGATGTGCCTTGCCTTCATCCTTCAACTGACCCAGGCGATGAACCAGCAACTGCATGGATGTAATATCCGTCAGCATATTAGCCAGTTTGGTCTGTATAAGCTGATTGGCAGCCAACGGGTAACCAAATTGTTTACGTTCAAGAACATATTGCCGTGCACGATGATAACAATTTTCGGCAGCACCTACAGCTCCCCAGGCGATACCATAACGGGCACTGTTCAGACAACCAAAAGGCCCTTTTAGTCCGCGGATATCGGGAAAAGCATTCTCATCCGGAACGAATACATCATCCAGGACGATCTCACCGGTACTGGAAGCACGAAGTGACATCTTATAATCCGTTTTAGGCGCCGTATAACCATCCCAGTCACTTTCAACGATAAAACCGCGAATAACACCTTCTTCATTTTTATCATCTTTTGCTTTGGCCCAGACTATGGCAATATCCGCAATGGGTGAATTTGTAATCCACATCTTGGCTCCATTCAGAATCCAGCCACCATCTGTTTTCACGGCTGTGGTTACCATCGAGCCGGGATCAGAACCATGATCGGGTTCGGTCAATCCAAAACATCCGATGAGCTCACCCGTAGATAATTTAGGCAAGTACTTCTGTTTCTGTTCCTCGGTTCCGTATTCCTCTATCGGAAACATTACCAGCGAAGACTGGACAGACATGAACGAGCGGTACCCGGAATCAACCCGTTCGACTTCACGGGCTATTAATCCATATGCGGTATAACTGGCACCGGTTCCTCCATATTTGGGATCGACGGTGGCACCTAATAATCCTAAATCACCCATCTCCTTAGCCATATCAATATCAAAATACTCTTCCTGGTTGCCTTTCAAAGCACGAGGTTCAAGTTTGGTCTGCGCATATTCACGGGCTGATTCCATGATCATGCGATCGTCTTCGTTTAATAAAGACTCAAATGAATAAGGATCGTCTGTGTTAAATGTGAGTCGTGGCATATCTTGTATATCAAATAATCATGAATAATTTCTTTTTATGACTGACCATTTGAAAATAGTGTTTATTCCTTTCATGTTCACGAAAAAAACAGTCAACAGTCAACAGTCAACAGTCAACAGTCAACAGTCAACAAAGGTGATGCCTGTGATTGTTACTGTCAAGTAAAAAATGGCCTTTATCTCGTTACGG
>DATFMH010000133.1:0-18221 GCA_035267045.1 Balneolales bacterium | reverse complement strand
TGAAAAATGGAATACGGACAATTCAATAAACACAGGAAATACAACTTATAAATTAATTAAAACAGTAAGTTAATTAAGTTACTAAGTTATTGGGTATTTAGTCGAAACTGTCTCCTGTTACCCGATCTCCATATTTTAACCATATACCATTTTAACCATCTACTAACAGACATGGCATATCTATTCTGCTTACTCATATGTTTGGGAGAGTAGAAAAAACTATTATACTAAGTAACATATAACAACTGGTAGAAAACCGGTCTCCCGATCGAAGACAATCGTGATAGCCGCAAATGTCGGCGTGAACAATAAGGAAAGTGCGACTACACCGGGGAAAATAAAGCTCAGATATGCTCCACGTCCCAATACTGTAGTGGTACCAATTCCCGATCCAGGGAGGAATAAATAAAGCAACGGTTGCACTATGCCGCCGGCCATTCATAATGGCTGGGTTGGATGCCCGATCGGGGCCGGGCATGACGTCTAAGGCTGGTGGTATGGGTAGTGGCTTTAAATTGGTATTAACGCTCACAAAGTTGCAAGCTTGAATAATTTATATATCTCATTGTTATTTATAATACTATCCCTTTGTCTTTCAATAATTTCTTAAACCCGTCTTCATCCAGTATTTTTACATTCTGTTTTTTGGCTTTATCCATCTTAGATCCGGCACCTGGACCGGCTATTACATAATTTGTTTTACTGCTGACACTGGAAGAGGCATGTCCGCCATTTTCTTCCACCAATTCCTGGGCTTCATCACGGGTCCATGATTCCAATTCACCAGTAAAAACGAATGTGAGTCCTTCCAATGGCTGTTTCTTCTGTTTAGCTAAAGGATTTTTCAATTTCACACCGGCATCCAGAATTCTTTGGATATCATCTCTGTTATTTTCATCGGTAAAAAATGTCACAACCGAACTTGCAACTTCCGGCCCTATTTCATGAATATCCCGCAGTTCCTCCTCTTCCGCCTCCTGAAGATTTTCCAGGTCAGTAAAATGCTTAGCCAGTACCCTGGACATGTGCTTACCGACCAGCGGAATTCCAAGGGCATATAAAAATCGATCCAGGGTTTGTTTTTTACTTGTTTCCAATTCATCCAGGATGTTTTGTGATGCTTTCTCTTTAACATCATCCAGTTTCATCCAGTCATTCTTTTTTAGATAATAGATATCCGACGGTCGTTTCAACAACCCTTTATCTACCAGATAGGTAACCCTTTTATCACCCAGCCCTTCGATATCCATCGCATCGACCGAGACAAAATGTTTAATCCTGTTCTGCAATTGAGCAGGACATTTCAGATTCGTGCAGTGGGTCTGTTTTTTGTCATCACTGGTTATTGTTTTAGATCCACAATCGGGACATTTCTCCGGCAGCGTAAATTTTTTCTCGGAACCGTCTCTTTCATCGGGCATAGATTTAACGACCTGGGGGATAACATCTCCAGCCCGTTTAACGATCACTTTATCCCCAATTCGGATATCTTTACTTTCGATCTCACTTTGATTGTGTAGTGAAGCCCGCTGTACGGTAACACCGCCAATATTAACCGGTTTCAAAACGGCTATGGGTGTCAGCTTACCGGTCCGGCCGACCTGAACTTCAATATCCTTTATCTTTGAAGTGGCCTGACGTGCCTCGAACTTATAAGCTATCGCCCATCTTGGGTTATTTGTACGAAATCCAAGTTTTTCATGAGCTGAAAGTTCATCGATTTTACAAACCATACCATCAATTTCATAGGGAAGATCTTCCCGGTTATCCGATAGTTTGTTATAGAATTTCAGCGCTTCATCTATTCCATCACATCGTTTATTCCAATCCCGGTTCACTTTCAATCCCCAATTTGGCAGTGTTTCCAGAACATGCCAATGGGTTTCGAAGGCATATCCATCTACCTCAGCAACCTGATATAAAATAATCTTTAATGGGCGGGAAGCGGTGATCTTAGGATCCAGTTGACGTAACGAACCGGCAGCCGCATTTCTGGGATTGGCAAAAGTTTTATCCTTATTCTTTTCCTGTTTTTCGTTCAGTTTTTCAAAGTCATCTTTCCTTATGAATACTTCACCGCGAACAACCAAGTGACCTGGAATCGACGTATTTTTTTCGGATATCAATCGAAGAGGCACCTCTTTAATGGTTTTAATATTTTCTGTCACATTCTCCCCTGTCTCACCATCGCCGCGGGTTGTAGCCATCGTTAATTTCCCATCATCATAGATCAATTCAACAGCAAGGCCGTCGTATTTAGGTTCACAACAATAGGCCACTGTCTTTTTATTCAATTCATCCCGGCATGTTTTGTCAAAATTCAGAAAATCAGATTCATCATTGATCGATTTCAAGCTCAGCATCGGTACCGGATGACGTACCAGTCCGAGTTCTTTCTGTGGTTCTCCCCCGACCTGCTGAGTCGGTGATTCAGGCGTAAGTAATCCGGGATACTCATCTTCTAATTTTTCCAGTTTCTGCATCAGCTTATCGAAATCGGCATCCGGGATAACCGGATCATCAAGTACATAATAGCGGTAATTATGATATCGTATGGCCCTCCGCAATTTTTCTATGGCTTGCTGAGCATCTTCTTTAGATTGTATTTTCCTTAGATCAACCTCCGGTAATGTATCAACACTTCCATTTTTATAGGCCATATTAATACTCACCGTTTGAATAATTTCTTAAGTTCTTTCACACTTCTCGTATTTAACACATCGTCGGCCTCGAGCCAGCCTCGTCTTGCCTGATCCATACCGTAACGAATAAAATCGAGGTGATTGGGACTATGGGCATCCGTTGATATGGATAATTTCAGTCCGCGGTCTTTCGCCATTTTACAGTAGATATCCCGCAAATCCAGCCTTTTGGGCGTGGAGTTCAACTCCATGAAACAACCTCTTTTTAGTGCGGCTTCCATCAATTTTTCCATATCCAGTTCCATCTCACCTCGTTCAGGTGTCTGTCTTCCGGTCGGATGTCCCAGAATGGTAAAGTAAGGGTTATCCATGGCTTTCATTACACGATTGGTCTGATCTTTTCGGGAAAGATTAAATTTGTAGTGAATGGAACAAACAGTATAATCAAGGCGCTTGAGAATGGAATCCGGCATATCAAGTGATCCATCGTCAAGTATATCGACTTCACAGCCTTTCAGAATTGTGAAGTTATCAAAATCTTCCTGAACTTTATCAATTTCATCCAATTGACTGGATAACCGTTTATCATCCATTCCCCTGGCAATTGTCACCCTCTTTGAATGATCCGTGATTCCAATATACTCGTAACCATGTTCCTGTGCCGCCTTGGTCATTTCCCGTATTGTAGCAGTACCATCGGAATATTTTGAGTGAGTATGCAGATCTCCTTTAATATCATGTAACGTAATGAGTTCTGGTAATTTCTTTTTTTCAGCGGCCTCGATCTCACCCATATTTTCCCTCAATTCGGGTTCGATGTAAGGCAAATCCACAGCTTTGTAGACTTCTTCTTCCGTTGCCCCTGCAATAGACTTTTCCTTACCCTCGGGAAAAACACCGTACTCATTTATTTTTAACTTTCTGCTCATTGCCCGTTCGCGCAGCTTAATGTTATGATCTTTGGATCCCGTGAAATACTGCAAAGCAGCTCCATAACTTTTGTCCTCGACGACACGAAGATCTACCTGTAATCCCGACCGCAATCTCACAGACGCACGTGTTGATCCTTTTGAGAGCACTTTCTCCACATCATCGAAGCTGGTAAAAACATCCATCACTTTGCTACTTCTTTTACAGGTTACCAGAATATCAAGATCACCGACCGTCTCTTTACGCCGGCGGTAACTGCCTGCAACAATGACTTTATCCACACCTCTGATATCACTCAATAACTTTACCAACGGTTTGGCAAACTCTTCCGCCCTGTAAAGTGATGTTCGTTTTTCTCGTTCGGATCCACGTTCCAGTTCCTCCTTTATCTTCTCTTCTGTTTTTTCACCGAAACCTTCCAACTCCCTGATCTCATGCTTCTTTACCGCTTTACGTAAATCTGCAAGAGAATCGACATGTAGTTTCTCGTGCAGAACCTCCACTCTTTTTGGGCCCAATCCACCTATCTTCATCATCTCACCCAACCCGGCCGGCGTTTTCTTCTTTATTTCCTCCAATTGCTTCAGTTTCCCGGTCTCGACAATCTCTTTAATCTTTTCAGCTATACTTTTTCCAATACCCGGCAGTTGGGTCAGATCCTCTTCACCGGCAACCATCCCGGACAACTCATTCGATAAATTTTCGACACTCATAGCTGCTCGTCGATAAGCTCGTATTCGAAATTGATCAGCTTCTTCTATCTCTAATAAATCGGCGATTTCATTAAAGATGTCAGCAATATCACTGTTGTGGATGGGCATTTTTTAGCTCCTTCCTGATGAATATTATTTTTGCATAGAGCAAAGAGCGTTGCGCTTAGCGTAAAAGGGACAAAGGTATATTAGTTTTTAGTTTATTTTTCATTAATAAATTTGTACATGTACTTTGTCCAATGCCAATAAATCTGTGACTCATTTTTTTTCCGTTCTCCGTATTCCTTATTTCATGCTTTTACGGGCGCGAGTGCATCAATGATCATCCGGCAAAAAGCTGGAAGATCATCAGGTTTTCGGCTTGATACGAGGTTGGCGTCTCTGACAACTTCTGTATCCACCCACTTGGCACCGGCATTTATCAAATCGTCTTTTATTGCAAAAAAGGAAGTTACCTCACGATTTAATACAATTTTTGCAGAGATGGGTACCCAGCCGGCATGACAAATAAAAGCAATAATTTTATCTTCTTCATCCATTTGCCGGACAAATTCCAGGATAGCATTATGACGACGCAAACGATCCGGCGCATATCCACCCGGTATTATAACCGCATCAAATTCCTCAACTGATACTTCGTGAATATCTCTGTCGGCTTGCGCCTTTAATCCGTTTTTACCTGTATAACTACTTTTACCGGTCCCTACTACAACAACATTGGCACCAGCCTCTTTCATGCGATAATAAGGATACCAGAACTCCATGTCTTCGTATAGATCTTCTATAAGAATAGCTACTGTTTTATTGCGTAATTCCATATTTACTCCCGCATTTTTTGAATATACATCTAACGCTCAGCCTCTTCTTCCATTCGACATTGATTACGAATTGCGGTCAAAATCGATTTATCATGCCATTCCACCATTTCATCCGCTCTTACCTCGATTTGATTAGGCGTTTCTTCATCTCCCCACGTTCTAATTCCTATTATAGGAATGTGCCAATCCTTAGCCAGGTCCATAGCGTAGTCCAGCCAATAATGGAAATCTTTATACATATCTGACAAAATTAAAATACATTCCGAATCTCTTATCTGAGATTGTATTTCAGACATGAGTTCATCCGTATAACGGTTCTTTTTCCCCTTCTCAGATTCGGGTTCGCTATGAATATCATATCCGAAATTCGGTTCCACCTCTGATAATTTTTCCAGATAATTGATCATCCGGTAATAGTCATCCGTGTATTTCCAGCCATGACTGATATAGATGTGATAGGTTCTTAATGCGGCAGCACACATATTGCGCTCCTTTCTATCCTGATGAGTTCCTAATTCTTCTGGTTTATTTAATTGGTATGAACAGTTTATGTGACCCGATAGTTTTTAAAAAGTTCTTTAATCTACAATTTTAGGGTATCTACTTAACATATTACCTAAATATTTATTAAAAATGCACCTACAGCATCCATATAGTACAGAAGTAGAATAATCTAATTGTTGGGAAGCGGTTTTGGAAAAAATTAATTATATAGATAGGGACTGTTTTCAATGACATTAGGACAAAAAATAAGCGGGTATGGCAAACAGGTATATTTTAGCAATCGATCAGGGCACAACAAGTTCAAGAGCAATTTTATTTGATAAAGAAGGCAATATTGCCTCCGTGGCTCAAAAAGAGTTTAAGCAATATTTTCCTCAACCGGGTTGGGTGGAACATGATCCAATTGAGATATGGACGAGTCAGGCTGGTGTCATTGCTGAAGCAATCACGAAAATAGGTGCTAATGGGAAAAATATTGCTGCTATTGGCATCACTAATCAGAGAGAAACGACTGTCATCTGGGATAAGGAAACCGGCGAACCTGTTTATAACGCCATTGTCTGGCAGGACCGGCGAACATCTTCTTATTGTAATCAATTAAAAGACAAGGGATTAAAGAATCTTATCCAACAAAAAACAGGTTTGGTCATCGATGCCTACTTTTCAGGAACAAAGATTAAATGGATTCTGGATAATGTACCGGGGGCCAGGAAAAAAGCTGAAGACGGAAAATTAGCTTTTGGAAATATTGACAGCTGGTTGGTCTGGAAATTTACTCAGGGTGATAAACATATTACAGATGTTTCCAATGCTTCACGTACCATGTTGTATAATATTCATGAAGGTAACTGGGATAATGATCTTCTTGATTTAATGGATATACCAAAATGCATGCTTCCCGGGGTATGTGCTTCAAGCGAAATCTACGGCACTACAAAGACGACCCTGTTTGCTCATGAAGTGCCTATTTCAGGAATAGCGGGCGATCAGCAATCTGCATTATTTGGTCAAATGTGTTTACAGCCCGGTATGTTAAAAAATACGTATGGTACAGGTGCATTTATAATGTTCAATACGGGTGAAAAACCAATCACATCACAAAATAATCTGCTAACAACGGTAGCCTGGCGATATAATGAAACTACTCATTATGCTTTAGAGGGCAGTATTTTTATGGCCGGTGCCGTGGTTCAATGGTTACGTGACAGCCTGGGTATCATCAAATCGTCATCTGATGTTGAAGAGCTCGCTAAATCGGTTTCAGATAACGGCGGGGTTTATATGGTTCCCGCTTTTGCCGGTCTTGGTGCCCCGCATTGGGACCAATTTGCGCGAGGTACTATCGTCGGATTAACACGGGGCAGTACCTCCGGACATATTGCCCGGGCAGCGCTCGAATCTATCGCACTGCAGACAAAAGATGTGTTAAAGGCCATGGAATCGGATTCCGGGATAACTATCAAAGAATTGCGGGTAGACGGAGGTGCCACTGTCAATGATACTCTTATGCAATTTCAATCTGATATATTAGGGATCCCCCTTGTGAGGCCTGTGATTTCCGAAACGACCGCACTTGGTGCCGCTTATCTGGCCGGATTATCCATTGGTTTTTGGAAAGATACTGATGAGATTGCCCGTCAATGGAAAGTTGATAAACGATTTGAACCCAATATGCCCGCCTCTAAAGTAAATGCTATAACAGAATCCTGGCATAAAGCCATAGAAAAATCAAAATCATGGATTGAAGAATCCTGAAAATAAAAATTATTTGAACATTTTTTACTATGGATAGAAACGAAAGTGTTAAGATATTACAGGAAAATACAGGTTATTGGGATATTATTGTTATTGGTGGTGGGGCGACAGGCCTTGGTGTAGCAGTGGATGCGGCATCCCGCGGATATAAAACACTTTTATTGGAGCAGCACGATTTTGCTAAGGCAACATCAAGCAGAAGTACGAAACTTGTACACGGTGGAGTGCGTTATCTGCAGCAAGGTGATGTCTCCCTTGTTATTGAAGCATTGCATGAACGAGGTTTATTAATACAAAATGCTCCTCATCTTGTTAGTAATCAGGCTTTTGTTGTACCTAACTATGAATGGTGGAATGGGCCGTTTTATGGAGTCGGATTAAAAGTATACGACTTACTTGCCGGGAAATTGGGGCTTGGTCCATCTAAAATATTATCACGGGAAGAAACACTCAATCAAATACCAACACTCGAACCTCAGGGATTACGCGGTGGTGTTATTTACTATGATGGACAATTTGATGATTCCCGCTTAGCCATCAATTTAGCTCAGACTATTGTTGATTTAGGCGGAACTCCCATCAATTACATGAAAGTAACCGGCCTTTTGAAATCCAAGGACTTAATCGACGGCGTTGTGGCAACAGATATGGAGAGTGGTGAGAATTATGAAATAAACGCTCGTGTTGTAATCAATGCTACTGGTATATTTGCAGATTCGATTATTCATATGGATCAGGAAGACACACCTCAATTGGTTAAACCGGCACAGGGTGTTCACATTGTACTCGATAAAAAATTCCTGCCGGGTGATTCTGCCATCATGGTACCACACACCGATGACGGACGTGTTTTATTTGCCGTTCCCTGGCACGATAAAGTAATTGTCGGTACAACCGACACGCCAATGAATAATGCTGTACTGGAACCACATCCGTTAAAGGAAGAAATCGATTTTATCCTCCGTCACGCTGCAAAGTATATGTCTCACGATCCATCACCTGGGGATGTCTTAAGTATTTTTGCCGGATTACGGCCACTCGTTAATTCTCCTGATACTAAAAACACTTCCAAAATTTCACGTAGCCATCATCTACAGATATCAGAATCGGGATTGGTTACTATAGCCGGCGGCAAGTGGACGACCTATCGGAAAATGGCGGAAGATACGATTAATCAGGCTGCTATTGTGGCGGGATTGAATGAAAGCGACTGTACCACCGATAATCTTCGGATACATGGATGGCTTAAAAATGTTGATCGCAGCGATCATTTATACGTTTATGGATCTGATATTGTCAATATTCGAAATATTATCAAAGAACAACCGAATTTGGACACGCCTTTGGACGAAAGACTTCCCTATTTAAAAGCGGAAGTAATATGGGCAGCACGTAATGAAATGGCACGCACTGTGGAGGATGTCTTATCCCGGCGTACCCGGGCTTTATTACTTGATGCACGTGCCAGTATAGATATGGCACCGGAAGTAGCTGAACTGATGGCATCCGTGTTAGGGAAAGATAAAAAATGGCAATCGGACCAGGTTAACCAATACAAAAAACTGGCTGAGGGTTATTTATTAACATAGTTTATTTCCTTCAGAATTAAGGCTATTAAAACTTCTTATTATTCATAAATAAAACAGACGGGATTATGTTGGCAAAATTTGTTGGAGAAATTTTGGGTACCTTCCTTTTAATCGTTTTAGGGGATGGCGTCGTTGCAAATGTGGTTTTAAAGAATACAAAAGGCAACGGAAGTGGCTGGATTGTAATAACATGGGGATGGGGAATGGCCGTTTTTGTAGGTGTTTTTAGTGTCGCCGCAATCAGTGGCGCCCATATTAATCCGGCTGTAACCATTGGACTTGCGTTAGTTGGTAAATTTCCCTGGGCGGAAGTTCCCATTTATATCCTTGGACAAATGATCGGAGCCATGCTTGGTGCATCACTGGTATATTTGCAGTATAAAGATCATTTCAAGATTACCGAAGACCAGGATCTCAAACTTGCCGTTTTTTGTACCTCTCCCAACATTCGTGATTATTTAAGTAATTTTATATCCGAAGTGATTGGTACCTTTATTCTCGTTTTGGGAGTTCTGTATCTGGCCGTACCTGATGGCGGTTTAGGAGCTATTAGTGCATTACCGGTTGGTCTATTGGTATTAGCCATAGGCCTTTCACTTGGCGGAACGACCGGTTATGCCATTAATCCGGCACGTGACCTCGGACCACGAATCATGCATGCCATTCTACCCGTTCACAATAAAAGAGATAGCGATTGGAGTTATTCATGGATCCCCATTCTGGGCCCGATTAGCGGTGCATCAATTGCCGCCTTAGTCTATTACTTATTACCTTTTTAGAACATGGGATAAGAAGTAAAAAGGCACAAAGTTGCCGTTACATTGTGCATCCCGGTGTGCTTTTCGCCCCAGAGGGATGTAGCTGGATAATCAGTGAAAGGGACCTGTAAACAATATCATTAGCTCGTTACAGGACTCTGTAACGAACAAGTGGACACTCTGTCCATTATGGTTTTGTGCCGTTGGGTATTGTCTCCCAAAAATGGTTCAAGTTTGCAACTTGGAACATTTTTCAAGTACTCTACAAGTCCGGGTTTCAAACTTGAACCATGATCAGACGGGACACCGATTATCCCGAGAGGACGTAACGAGATAAGGATTTATAACTTGAGACACTCGAAGTACTTAAAGTTGTCATCAATCTATATTTATGGATCTGTTCTTGTCGGTATTGTCTCATCCAGGCCCCAATTTTTATTCGGCCTGGATCCCATTGTAAAGATGATTTCACCACCATTTTTCAATTGGTCATAAGGCAAAAAAGGGCTGTCCCATGTTTTCCCGTTTAATTCTACAGATTGGATGTACTTGTTTTTAGGAGACTGATTTCGAGCAATCATCGTAAACGTATGTCCATTAGAAAGATGCATCTCAACTTTTTTAACCAATGGACTGCCAATTACATAGTAATCGCTGCCCGGACAAACGGGATAAAATCCCATCGTATTAAAAATATACCATGCTGACATTTGTCCACAATCATCATTCCCTTTCAGGGAATTTGGTTTATCTCCATACATGATGTTCATTATTTGGCGAACCCGCATCTGAGTTTTCCATGGCTGTCCGGCATAACTGTAAAGAAAGGCTATATGATGACTCGGTTCATTACCGTGAGCATATTCTCCAATCATTCCTGTAATATCGAGTGTATCACCATTTTGTACAGTTCCCGGACTCATCGTAAATAAAGAATCCAGTTTTTGGGTAAATCGTTTTTTCCCTCCCATAAGTTTAATTAAACCGGGAACATCTTGTGGTACGAACCAGCTGTACTGCCAGCTGGTGCCTTCGGTGAAATCACCGCCCTCAACATACTGATGCGGATGAAACGGCTTGTGCCAGTTTCCATTGGAATCCTTACCACGCATGAGCCCATAAGAAGGATCGAACAGGTTCTTGTAATTTCCGGCCCGTTTCATGAAGTATTCATAATCCTGTTTCTTACCCAGGGCTTTGGCCATTTGAGCCACGCACCAATCGTCGTATGCATACTCAAGAGTTTTTGACACCGATTCATTTTCCTTATCATCAGGCACATATCCAAGCTTAGCATAGGTAGCCACGTTATCATAATTCGGATTCATAGCTGTCGTTTTTATTGCTTCATAAGCCCTTTCCGGATCAAATCCCTTCACTCCCTTCATGTAGGCATCCACAATGACAGGTACGGCATGATACCCGATCATACACCATGTTTCGTTACCCTGTAGCGACCAAACCGGTAATAGGTGTTCCACGCTCTGATCATAATGGGCCAGCATTGATTTTACCATATCGGCATCCCGCTTCGATTGTACGAGGGTTAGAAGCGGATGTTCTGCCCGGAACGTGTCCCAAAGGGAAAAAACGGTGTAGTTAGTAAAATCCCTGGCTTTGTGCACATCCCAATCAAGTCCACGATATTTGCCGTTAACATCTTCGTACAGGTTTGGAGTAAGAAAAGAATGATAGAGCGACGTGTAAAAAGTCTCTTTCTGATCCCGGGTTCCGTCAATTCGTATCTTATCCAGCTGTTTCTCCCATTTATCACTGTTTTCCTTACGAACACGGGCAAAATTCCAGTCCGGAATCTCAGTATCAAGATTTTTCATGGCATCGGCTGAGCTTACAGCCGAAATACCCACCTTAATCATGATTTGCTCGTTAGCATGTGTCCTGAATTGTGCCAGGAATTTGAGATCCTTACCTACAGCCTCACGTGTACTGCGAAATCGATAAGTATTATAGATGACTGGTTTACCATCTTTCATTATTCGGAAGTGCTTAAACGGTTTCGAATAACGGGCGGCAAAATAAAGATACCGTTCCTTGGCCCAGCCGTGGACAAGATGAAATCCGGTAATCGTTGAATCGTTTAAAACTCTGATATGTGACCATATTACGTTCCAGCGCAGAACATGCTTAAGATCTGTGAGAACATATGCACTATCGGATTTTGGGAAAGTAAACCGCATTAAACCTGCCCTATCCGTTGAAGTGAGCTCCACATTGATACCACTATCCAGCAATTTCACCTGATAGTAACCGGGGGCAGCCTGCTCATCGGTATGGGAATAGCGTTGACGGTGGCCGGTATCAGGATCCTTCTTTGTCCCTTCCGCAAGTTTGGGTTGTCCAATCGTAGGCATAAACAGAAAATCTCCCAGATCGGGAATACCGGTTCCTGAGAGGTGTGTCATACTGAAACCAATGATAGATTTATCCGAATATTCGTACCCGGATGCTGTAGCCCATAGGGAATCGTCTGTGTCCGGACCGATTTGTACCATCCCGAAAGGAGTTGACGGCCCCGGGAATGTATTACCCGCGCCTTCAGTGCCTATGAACGGATTAACAAAATCGACCAGATTGGTATCTATAGTAGCAGGTCTGTTGCCATTTTTGAGATTGCCGGCAAAAAGAAAAGTTGGGACAAAAAAAAGGATGATAATGAAGATAACAACACGTTTGGGAATCATTTATCTAATGAGTTAAGTGATAGAAATGTGGATATATAACGATCAAATGCAATATCATTCAACGATTTAAAATCATACATCATGATGATGAGTGCAAGAGAAATATTTATATAAACGAAGAATTATAAAGTATTTTTATTGGGTTTTATTGATAACCAACTACGCTTTATTATATATATTTAGTTTTGCAAACTCATATCCAGTATGTAAATAATTATTATTTAATTATCTTTGCCGTATAAAAATAACTATATGTTTAATTATTTTATATATTTATATATAAATTTTTATTCATCCTATTCCTGTTTTAACAAGTGTATTCCATCTTAAAAAGATGTTCATTGGATAGAGAAATTATTACATTTATTTCGTTCTTTATAAAGAAATCTAATTGGGTATAAGATAAGAGGTCGCTACTAACTGAGAGAAGGCATTGCAAAACTGTTCTTTTGCCCAATATCATGGGTTTTGAAAAGCCTTTTGAGAGTCTTTACAGAAATTTATTATAACTGAAATAATGATCTTGTTTGAAATTTTTTAGAATGAATCAAACATTTAGATTTAGCAAAACGAATCCACGTTTTACAACATTTTCAAGAGAAGACCAGTTGTTCATCGATAAGTTTGAAGCCGTTATACTGTCCGAAGAACAATTTCACCATAAGGAACATATTAAAATTGCCTGGCTGTACCTTCAACTCTACCCGGTAAATGAAGTTCTGCAACGTTTATCAAATGGTATTAAGCAACTTGCCCAGGCTTTTGACAGGCCCGGACTTTATCATGAAACCATAACATGGTTATATGTCTTCATCATCAATGAGCGTATGAAGAAAATGGGTCAGCCATACGAATGGTGGCGTTTTATGGAAAATAATGAAGATATATTCGTATGGGGTAATAATTCTCTTGTAAAAAAATATTATAAGGAGAAAACATTACAATCAACTGCAGCCAAAGAATGGTTTCACTTGCCTGATAATTTCGAATTTCAGTTCGATCTTTAAGATTTGGAATAGTCTTTCAACAATTAGTGTGTGGGTTTGAAATAACGGTACATTTTCCATCCAAGCGTAAATATGCATACAATATAGCTCCCTGTAACAGTCCAGAATATTTTACTGCTTATTATTGACTGATGTATATTTGCCAGAATGGTCATCTGTGTTAATATTAACAAAAATAATATTGTAGACACACCAATCCAGTATAAATAAGTTATTAAAACTTCAACAGCCTGTTCCTTACGTGCCGGGTGCAGCCAATATCCCCTGTTAGGAATATTGATCAATTCCGTTGGCAATTTAGGGATTACCCAACCAGACAGAAGAAATATTCCTCCCATAAAATAGAACATACCTATTGAATACAATATAAACGCTCTGTGCGACATCCAGCCATCTGCCTGACCATGTGCATTAAAATGAGTGGCTATTTTCTGCGGCAACATCGATGAATACAGATATATTTGTAGAGTACCTATGAACAGCAACATTATCATTAACGTGCCTGCTAAGTGTTTAGACTTTGCTATGTTATTATCTCCAATACTCATATCTAAAACGCGTCATCGTATATTATAAGATTATGTGTTTCTTATTCATCAATATCCGAAGAAGTTAAGTTAAACAGATCTGTAATGCGATAATCGATTGTAACATTAAGGTTTTTATTATTTCCCCTTTATTTAACCATCCGGTCGGACTATTTTAACTATTCATATCGTAGTGATATAACTCTTTTGCATTTAAAATGATGGAACTTTATAAAAATATTTTATTATGAAGATAACGATTGATCGTCTTAATGATGACACTTATATGGAAGCACGTAATGAATATGGAAATACTGTCCATATTGATGGTGCAAAAGAAAATGCACAGGGAGTGCGTCCCATGCAATTACTTCTGATGGCGGTTGGAAGTTGTAGTGCTATTGATATTATAGGGATTCTGAAAAAGCAAAAACAAAATCCCGAAGACTTCAAAATCGAAGTCGATGGTGAGCGTGAAAAAATGGGTACCTATTCCCTGTTCCGTAAAATTCATATACACTATAAATTTTATGGCGATATTGATGGGAAAAAGGCAGAACGCGCCATAAACCTGTCATTGGATAAATACTGCTCAGCATCTAAAACTTTGGAACATACAGCTGAAATAAATTATAGTTTTTCTATCAATGATGTTGAAGAGACCGTAAACAGGAAACAGGGGTGACGGATTTTTTTGGGTCGTTTCCAGGTAAAAATGCCGTTCTTTTTGATTTTATTTAAAGCTTTTAAAATCTTAACAAAGTGTTGCCTCGGTAAGGGTACAACTGTTACTGATAATTATAAATGCTCATTGAAATGTGCTACCGTTATATCCCCAATAAGATGGCTTGACATCTGTAAATTCGATATAAACACGATCTTTTGGAATGCCCAGCTCCTCTTCCATAAATTCACATAACTCGTAAGAGATCTTTTTTGTCTTAGACTCCGGTAATCCAATACTTTTCAATTGAATAAATGCCGTTGATTCAAAACTTCCACCAAAGGACATACTGAAATCCGGTTCAAGCGCAACCATCACGTATTTCTCCGATTTATCTAATTGCGCAGCAACAATATTCGATACTTTCTTAATTACTTCTTCTTTTTGATCGATCTGTTTATTAGTCTGAATTTTTAGATATGGCATAATAACATTTTTATACTTTGATAATCCTCAAAAAGTTTACGTACCTATAAGATATAACTCCTCAAAATAGAATCTATTCTGTTAATAGATTCTATCCGGTGGATCATTTCATGGATAAAACTATAATTTGTAAGGATTGCTTCCTTATTGTGTCTTTTTACTTACATGATCTAATTAAGTAAACGGGAGGGCTATGGAATTAGAACAGGGTAAATACTATCACATTTATAATTCTTGTATCGAAGGGGATAAATTGTTCAGGGAGCATTCCGATTATTTATTATTTCTAAAGAAATACCGTCAATTTCTAAATAAGGAGTTATCTGTTTTGGCTTATTGCTTAATGCCAACTCAATTTCATTTCCTTGTTAAAGTGGTTGGAGATGATATCACACGAATAAAAAAGTATATTGGCATATTACAAGGTACATATGCCAAAATGATAAATATAAAGACCGGTAGATCCGGAAGTTTATTTCCAAATCGTGCAATATCAAAGCTTATTGATAATCAAGCTGATTTGCTAATTATTGCTACCTATATTCATCAAAAGCCATTGAGAGACAAGTTAAGCGAACACTTGAAAGATTGGCCATATAGTAGCTATCCCGATTATGCCGGTTTACGAAATGGTACGTTACCTTCCCGTGATTCAATTATGAATCAATTTCAGAATAAGGATGATTTTGTAAAATTTTCAAACAAGACAATCACCAATATTAAGAATGAATATTGGATTTAAACTATTCGATGGGCACCACTCTTTAAGAGTGGCGTCCCTCCGGCATATCCTGGAAATTCTAATTGATGAATCCCACCCATTTTAGGGTGGAGCCCACCGGCTTAACTAAAAAAAGGACCGTAACCTTTCATCGTTACAGCCCTTATAATGTTTGCTTCACGTATACAGATGATATGCGGAAAGTCTTTCCTCTACAATGGCCTATTAGAGTCCTAAGACGGGATCCTAAAGGAAATGAGTACAAAATTTACTACCAAAAACTGCTCAATTTGTACCCAAATTTTAATGATGTGAACCAAAAATTTTACACAAAATTTATTAACTCTAAATCATCAAAAAAGAAGAAAAAACGGAAAAGTCGGGCTGAACAACGCAAATTTTACCAGGAGTTACTTGATTTAGGAGAGGTAAAAAACCAAGCCGAGATTGCTATGAAATTTGGTGTTAGTCGGGCCTGGGTTTCGAAGGTATTGAAATAAATATTTTCGGTTCTAACTGTATTACTGATTGTTACTCTACGATTATCATATTCTAGCTTAAAATGCTTCACCAAATTGAAGGTAGAAACCAGCGGATTATTTGCTTATACCAAAATCAATGTGCACGTTGGCTGGGTCATCATTGTTTACATCAAATCGAATTATGGTACCTGTCGCCCATTTGTAGTTGTCTAGCCAGAAATGCCCAAAGCGATCCCCCCTTACCAGTGCCGGCAAAACCGTTATGCCAAACCGAAACCATGTACCGTTCTCAACAAACCAGGCCGCCAAAGTCGCCTCGTCCTGGTCATATGCCGGAGGTTGGACGTTAATGCTAGAGGCAACAAGCGAGAGCCCGACAAAGAGAAGTCTGCGATCCCGCTTATTCGGTATGGTGGTTTGGAGATATTCATTGTTCTCCTCCAGACCGGCTACGCAAGAGGCCGATGGCCAGTACCGCGACCCAGATCATGTACCCGTAGACGTTAATGCGCTCATAGATTCCCATCCAGGGCGTCGGCAGGTCTGCCATGACCCTATCGGCTTGCAGGAAAGTCAATCCGCCGAACACCACAAACATCAGGAGCGTCACAATCGAATAGATGCGGAACCGTTTTCCAAAAGCATTAACCCCGAATCCGATGATGAGCAGAATCAAAAGAACCGTTACCGCCGCTATCCCGACGTGCAGGGTATCGGTCAGCGTAAACTCGGTTCCCCTGGGATGCATCGGGACAAAAAACCATGCAAAACTGATGATTCCTTATGCGATTAACAGTCCTGCAGATATGCGCAAAGAGTGCTTTCTATGAGCGGATAACCAGACTCCAAAACCGAATGCGGTAAGGAGGATGCTGTACGCAAGGTCAGTTTGGACCAAGAGCGTCTTTGTCGGAGTCCCAATAACACTCAACTCACTGGGGGTTTGATGGAAATAGCTATAGCCCTCCAATAGTGTTGATGCAATAATATCGGCAGCAATCCAAAGCACCGAAGACAGGATGCCGCAGATAAGTAGTGCACTTTGAGCTACCTGACTTGTTTTCAATTCTTTGATGTTGGGTAAGGTAGATTGTCCCATTGATTGACTCAGCAGCTAAGTGTTGCTTCCAATGATATACACTGCATTTCGGAGTGCGAGGTCACGCGGATCGCCCGTAAGTGTCGTCCCCATTTGGCTTGTGACGTATCCGTAACCGATGTCGTTATCTGAATCGGCAAAACCCATGGCACCACCCGCTCCGGGAGATCCGAATGAAATGGCGCTACCAAATGGTATGGTTGGGCTGGGTTTCATAAATCCCAGTGAGAACTGAACATCTCCCTTCATGCCTTCGTCGTAGAAGCCGTTTTTAGAAGGTATCGCCGGTGAGGACAAGGCCTCCAATGTCTCCCTGCGCAACTTCAATTCCTTTCCACCAGTCGCAAATACGCTATAAGCTTTTGCGATTGATCGTGCGGTTCCAACCCCGCCTCCGGAAGGCACCTCTAAATTCCGCGCGTAGATGCGCTCCTTATCTAGTGATATACCGGCACCCGGATTCACAATGAGCGCACGGTAGATATCAGAACGAGGATTCATCCCGGCCAAGGTCAATCGAATCGGAAAGTGCAAAAGTCTTTCTAACAAACTCGGGCTGGAAAGGGTTGCCAGCCTGGAGTTTGGAATCGACTCAGGCAGACGGATATAAAGGTCCAGACCAAGTGGCGTAGCGATCTCATCCTGGAAGAACTGCCCGAGGCTGCGGTGCTGCGGATCCACCCTGCGCATCAACTCGCCTTCGTAGAAGCCGAGCGTTAACGCGTGATAGGACTGATGCGTACCGGGCTCCCAGGCCGGTTTCTGGCGGGCAAGTACAGTGGCGAGCCTATCAAGATCGGCGACCACACTTTTATCGACCGGCT
>DATFMH010000132.1:0-11684 GCA_035267045.1 Balneolales bacterium | reverse complement strand
GCGGCACCTGGCAGTAAAACACTTCAAATGGCGTGTATGATGCAAAATAAAGGTGAGATTACGGCCATTGAAGTGGTACGTAAACGTTATTATAAAATGCTTGAAAACGTGGAGCAGCAGGGAGCAAAAAATATCAGGATTTATAATGCGAATGGTGAATCGATCTGGAAACGTTTTGCCGGCCAGTATGATAAAGTTTTGATTGATGCTCCATGTTCAACAGAAGCTCGCTTCAGAGTGGATGATAAGGAGACTTATCGATACTGGAGTATGCAAAAAATTAAAGAGATGGTTCGGAAACAGAGCCGCCTGTTATATTCCGCTATTCAAAGTTTACGTGTAGGAGGAACAATTGTTTATTCCACTTGTTCTTTTGCACCGGAAGAGAACGAGGGTGTCATTGACAGAGTCCTTAAAAAATTCGGATCTTCTATCGAAATAGTACCTTTATCTTTACCTGTATCCAATACCCAAAATGGGCTGGAATCATGGAAAAAGAAAAATTATAATCCTTCAGTTGTTGATTCTCTTAGAATATTACCTGACCATGCGATGGAAGGATTTTTTGTTTGTAAGATGATAAAACGTGGTTTAACACGTTGACAGCCCATTATCCCATTTAGTTTTTCACAGCAGGATACTCAAATAGACTTTTTTTTATATCTATATTCAAATCAATTGAATTGATATCCATCTCCGAAACCTTATTTCCATCAACATATGTCTCAATTGAATAGGGTAGAACAATACCTTTAATTGATTCATACTTGCTGAAATAGGTTTTTACCCGTAATAATTTATCCGGTAAAGGACTAGCCGGATTTGATTTAACTTGACGTATAGATGTTTCACTTACTGTGAAATAGGTCTTCTTACTAATTTTAATCGTTGTAATATTTCCATTTTTTCGGGTAAGCCGAAGTTTATATACCGGTTGACCTTTTTCTTCATCAGTACCGGCATACTGAATCTTAATCCCTTTCTTTTTATAATCTATAAGCGGACCATCAATATCGGCCTGTTCTTTTAAATCAGCTGCCTGTGTTGCAGATAGTTTTTCCAATTTATAGGTCCCTTTTACAGGTATCTTAGCCCATGCGGTTTGTCCGTCATACGCTTGTATCATAGTATCATTACCGGCTACTAAATTAAGACGTATGAGATCCGGACGTTTTAAAAAAATGGTAAAAGGTTCCTTAATGTTCTGTACATTACTTGTACCTGTCATCTGAACACTGGTTATAGCCCGTAATTTATTTAAACCTCCACGCGCTTCAATATTCATGGCTATGATACTATCAGCTTTTTGGCCGTAAACGGGTATCACGATCAGCGTAAACAGGAATGCAAATAATGGGTAAAAGTATTTCATTGAGATGTAATTGTCGAAAGCTATTCTGGAATTCTATAAAGAGACGGGAATTGATCTCTCATAAATTTATGCCCCGTACAGGTTAAAGTCATACGGGATATTTACCGGTAATATAATTCATCAGGTAATCTATTTCGATTTTTTGTTTAGAAATAATAGCCTTAACGAGATCACCAATTGAAACGATCCCTACCATATGGCGGTCGTTTAATACCGGGAAATGCCTGAACCTTTTTTCGGTCATTAATGCCATGCATTCCTCAACAGATTGATTGGGAGTGACAAATTGTACTTTGGATGACATGATTTCTTTGACAAGGGTATCTTTTGAGCTGCGCCCCTCTAAAATAACCTTGTTTGCGTAGTCACGTTCTGATAACATGCCTATTACATTTTCATCGCCATTTACAACAACAAGCGCGCCAATATGTTTGTCTCTTAACTCCGAAATAGCTTTATATACACTTTCTTCCGGCGATATTGTATAAACATTATTACCTTTTTCTCTTAATACATCAGATATTAACATAATTCCTCCTTAATTAGATGAAAAAATGAATAGCTTTCTATTATTTATTTAAACATTATTTTATATCTGTGTCAATTTATTTTTATAAATATGGTAAATATGTAAAAAATTTAGTGTTAGAATGTATCGTGTTAATATAAAATGAATTATAATATATACATCTTGATTGATTACTTATAACGTTAATAAAGTATATGGCTGAGTCAAGGGATAAAAAGTTATTTAAGTATTTAACACAGTTTGTGACAGATGAGAAAATTGAGATTTTTCGTAAAGTTCTGAATCAAAGAACGCGTTATATTACCGTCGTACTTGAAGACATATATCAGCCTCATAATGCCAGTGCTGTATTACGAAGTTGTGACGGTTTCGGGATTCAGGATGTGCATATCATAGAAAATAGAAATTATTTTGAAGTGAATAAAGGAGTTACGATTGGTTCGGATAAGTGGCTGACTATTAATCGATACCATCAATTGAAGGTTAATAATAGCGCCCTTTGCATGAATCGATTAAGAAATGAGGGATACAGGATTATTGCTACTACTCCTCATAAAAATGACTACGATCTTCCGGATTTACCGATATCAGAAAAAGTTGCTGTTTTTTTTGGCGCTGAGAAAGAAGGGTTGTCACAATATGTTTTAGATGAAGCAGACGATTATGTTAAAATTCCCATGTATGGATTCAGTGAAAGCTTTAATATCTCGGTCAGTGTTGCTCTAACTCTTTATGATTTGACTTCAAGATTGAGAAAATTAAATCTTAACTGGCAACTTAACGAGAAAGAAAAATTCGACTTACTATTAGAATGGGTAAAGAAAAGTATCCGAAGAAGCGATTTGATTGAACAAAAATTTAATGAGCATTCGAATTGAAAACAGTGTTTAATTAATGCATTTCATATTCAGTACTTAGCGTGGAAGGTTGTCAGGCATATCAGCAATTACATAAGCCATTACGGTGAAAGCAGCCAGGCACTTATCAATATCGTTCTTATTAAGCTTGTCGATAGTGTCTCCGACAGAATGATGATACCAAAAATAACGGCCTCCACGTACCCGCAAACCCATCCCCGGGACATCTTCTTGCATCATATAAGAAATATCTTCTCCACCTCCGCCATGTATGATATTATCAGCACCAATAGGATTTAATAATTGAGCAGCCTGGCGGATTACCTTATAAGCTTCTTTATTACCGGAAAAACTAAAACCAATTGGTGAAAAAACACCACCATCCGATTCTATGGCTAGTATATGATTACCGAGCTGATTCTTGTGATCTTTCACATATTGCCGGCCACCATATCCACCCCATTCTTCACAGGTCCACAATATAGCCCTGATAGTCCTTCTTGGACGTAAACCGAGTTGTTTGAGCAATCGTATGGCCTCCCATGCTATCATAGCCCCTCCGGCATCGTCTACCGCACCCTGACCTACATCCCAGGAATCCAGGTGTCCGCTTACAATTACCACTTCATCCGGTTTTTCATAACCTTTTATATCGGCTATGACATTTCGGGATATAGAATTGGGATATCTCTTGTTACTCAGGAGAAGCTTTACCTGAATTTTCTGTCCTCTGTCTTGCATGCGTTGCAACATCTCAGCATCTTCCAGGCTCAAAGCGGCAGCGGGTATTTTAGTCACTTTTGGATCATAATACATGATGCCGGTATGGGGATTTCCCAAGGAAAAATCAGTGACTGATCGAATGAGACATGCTTTAGCTCCATATTTTGCCGCTTCTATAGCACCATGTGTTCGAGTAGTAATAGTCTCCCCATAGGTAGTAAATGGTTCATTTATAAGTACAATTTTGTCACTAATTTTATCTTTGTATTGAGCTAACTGTTGTAAACTTTTTACTACAATAACTTCTGAAGTGATACCTTCAGGCGGTGTTGGAATACTTCCACCTAATCCAATCAATGTTAGTTGGGTTCTTCTGGGAGATAATAAAACGGCTGATTCGTATCCACGCTCCCAATGAGGAACTCTGACCGGCTCTCCATGTACATTATCGAGTTTGTCATGCATCATAGTTTCCAAAGCCCAGTCAATTGCCTTTTCTAACCGCTTACTGCCACTTGGACGATTGCCAAACGTGTCGCATAAATATGTCAGACGTTTATAGGCATGCTGATCACTATCGGCTGCCTGAATAATTTTGGAAGCAACTTCCTTGTAAGTGTTAAAAAGTTCCGGGGCATTTTGTACATCCTGTGCTTTAGAATGGGATTCTGTGCATAAAAAGAATAAACTGGTAAGGAATAATAATTTTGGATAATGAGCCCACATGATGGATAGCTTATAAATAGTAATCAAATAATAGTTTTTTATAGCTTAGACGTGATGAATGCTATGTATCAAGTACACTGAGATAATTCCCAATTCATATGTAATAAGCGTAAAAATAAATCATAAAACGCTTAATTAAGTAATATATAATGATTTAAAAATACTTTGGGATAAGATGAAGAATGATTTAAGTAATTGTTAAAAAAAGGTTAAGGTGATTATTGTTATAAAAAGTTTCTTTTTTATGGAATCTTCTCTTACATTTAGCACGTTTTTCAAAAGGTAATTAAAGAAACAGGTGAATATTTATTAGGTGTCCTTGTTAAAGCAAAGACATCCATTTTATGGGAATGATTTATATCGTAAATTGGGCCGAACTATTACAGGTATAATATGTTAATAGTGGGTAGTGCTCAATTTTTTTAAATAAAAATTTATCAAATGGCAGATAAACAAAAGGAACAAGTCATCTCTGAACAACCTGAAGGTCCTGAAGAGGCGATAGGCGCTCCCCACAAGGATCATAAAGGGAGCAAGCTGTTACTTATGAGCCTGACTGCATTAGGGGTTGTTTATGGTGATATAGGGACCAGTCCGTTATATGCTTTACACGAGTGTTTTAGGGGAGAAGAGCCCATGCCACCCACACCGGCCAATATTATAGGCATTTTATCACTCATATTCTGGGCATTGATAATCGTTATCTCCATTAAATATCTGACCTATGTAATGCGGGCTGATAACCGGGGTGAAGGAGGTATATTCGCTCTCATGGCTCAATTGGATCCATGGAAAGATTCAGGGAAACGTAATCGTTGGTTATTGATATTTTTAGGTGTTTTCGGCGCTTCTTTACTTTATGGCGATGGTATGATCACGCCGGCTATTTCTGTTCTAAGTGCTATAGAAGGGTTAAAAGTGGCCACTCCTGTTTTTGACCCGTATGTTATACCTATTACAATAGTCATATTGGTATTGTTATTTTTATTTCAGAAGAAAGGTACGGCCGGGGTAGGTGCGATATTTGGACCGGTTATGGTCGTATGGTTTTCCGTTCTTGCCTTGCTGGGTATCAAAGGTATCATTCATCACCCGGAAGTATTGAAAGCCGTAATCCCTTATTATGCAATTGATTTTTTCTTTAGAAACGGATTCGCCAGTATAGCCGTACTCGGGGCGGTCTTTCTGGTTGTTACCGGTGGAGAAACCCTTTATGCGGATATGGGACATTTTGGAAAGAAACCAATTCGATTGGCGTGGTTTACTTTCGTACTGCCTTCATTATTATTGAATTATTTTGGACAGGGGGCCTTACTGCTGCAGGATCCGAGGCTAATCTCTCAACCATTTTATCATATGGCTCCGTCCTGGGCACTGTATCCATTAGTGATATTAGCAACGATGGCAACCGTTATTGCCTCACAAGCGGTAATATCAGGTGCATTCTCATTGACGCGACAAGCTGTTTTACTAGGCCATTTTCCCCGTTTACGTATCATCCAAACATCAAGTGAAGAAATCGGTCAAATCTATATACCGAGTATCAACTGGGTTTTGATGCTGGCTGCAATTGGTTTGGTATTAGGCTTCCGGTCATCCAGTAACTTAGCTGCTGCTTATGGTGTTTCAGTAACTACGACAATGGTAATTACTACGGTTCTGGCTTTTATAGTAACCCGCGAAAAGTGGAACTGGAATATTATAGTCTCAGTACTCGTTACTATTGGCTTTTTAATAGTTGATTTAGCCTTCTTCGGTGCCAATATGTTGAAAATACCCGAAGGTGGCTGGTTCCCATTAATAATAGGTGGTGCGGTTTATCTCATTATGGCTACCTGGAAAAGAGGCAGGACAATACTTGGAAACCGGCTCAGAAGCATTACAAAATCACTCGATTTCCTATTGGATAAACTCTCTAAGGAACCACCCTTAAGGGTTCCCGGTACAGGTGTTTTTATGTCGACTAACCCCACGGGTACTCCTCCTATGCTGTTACATCATCTGAAGCATAACCAGGTGTTGCATGAAAAAGTGGTTTTGATGTCGGTCGTAATAGAAGAGATTCCCCATGTGGCTCATAAAGACCGCATAAAGTTAGATAAACTGGATAATGAAATTTACAGGGTGATTGCCAATTTGGGTTATATGGATACGCCGGATGTCCCCCGGTTACTAAAAATGTGTGATCAGCATGGCCTGAACATAGATCCGGATAAAGTAACCTATTATGTTGGGCATCAAACATTGATCCCAAGGGCAGATGAAGAAGCCGGTGTCGAAAAAGGGCAGCCGAGTATGGCTAAATGGCGAGACGAATTATTTGCGTTTATGTCCAGAAATGCAGCTCAATCCATCTCCTTTTTTAATATACCTACCAAACGAGTTGTTGAGTTAGGTATACAGGTAGAGTTGTAATTGGATGGATTGCCAAATAGTAATAACTATTTAGAAATATTTTATATAATTTATAACCGTGTTTGGGCATGTCCTATCGGGAATTGTTTTTTTCATAAATAACAGTTCTTGATGGGACATTTTTTTGAGGATAGTTTTTGTCAGTTGATGTTTATTAGTTGTACGACCTGTACTTTTCCCCAATAGTTAATTATTCAGGAATACTATGATCATTGATCATTGCCGTTGAAGATACGTCGTACGGCAGCTTGGCTGATATTGAACAGGATATCACTGGTAAAATCAGGGAATTAATCCATTGATTTTGTATTCTCGGAAGCTATTTTTTTGAATTGATTGTATTCTTCAGGTGTCAGATCACCAAAGAGATAATAAATGGGGTTGACCGGTTTACCATTGAGCCTGATTTCGTAATGGAGGTGTGGGCCATCTACTACACCGGTGTTTCCTGAATAGGCAATTATTTGACCTCGTTTAACCTTGACTCCCGGATGAATTCCTTTGGCAAATGCGGATAGGTGGGCATACCGGGATTGGAAACCAAAACCATGATTGATTTCGACAAGGTTGCCATATGTACCCATACGGGCAGCATATTTAATTACACCATCACCGGTTGCATATACGGGAGTACCAACTCTGGCTCGAAAATCCAACCCATAGTGCATGCGTTTGAAGTGATATATAGGATGATAACGCATGCCGAAGCCACTTAAAACAATACCTTTAACAGGACGAATGGCAGGTATGTGAGCCATACGTTTTTTATTCTTATTATAAAACTCCTTTATTTCAGAGAAACTGACTTTTTGTATATTAATCCGGCGTTTAATACTTGAAATGTTACTATTCGTCCATTTAAGTAAATCCGCCGTCTTTTCTCCGTAAATATCATACTTCGAATAGATATCGGCGCCACCTACACCGGCTTTTCTCTCACCTTTGGATATTGGTTTCATACCAAGTACACTTCGATAGATATTATTATCCGTATCGGCAAGCTGTTTAAGTTTGTTGTCCATCAGCTTAATGGACTTCCTGGTTTTTTTTAGTTGTTGGTATAAAACCTTGTTTTCTGATTTGAGGGCAATTTCAGCAGGTGTACCTGCAACATTGGAAAGACCTATAATTACGATACCAGCAAATATAACACCACAAATAAGCCATAATGAAGTGTTATATACTACTTTTTCAAGCGTACTGTAATCAACAGGTACAAATCTGCATTCATCGTCATCGAGGTAATAATATTTGTCCGAAGCCATTTATTATAAATTATACTTCATTAGAACTATCTAATCTTAAACCAACGATAAGATATTAATTTCGTACTGTGAATCAAATAAGGGTAATTAATTTTCGTATAAATTGTCTGATCGGCATAGTACACAGGGCGTAGGGCAAAGGGCAGGTCCACAAAGGAAATAACAGTTATCAGTTAAATTACCATTGATCAATGATCAATTAAATAATGTGTCTCGTGACGCGCAATTGCTGATAGGATTTTCTTTAAAAGATAATTAATGACGCGGCACAGAGTGTTCTCACGTGCGTAACGCCTCAGAAGAAAGTAATGAGATAAAGTGATAAGCAGTACAAACAACGCCTGCGAGGGTGCCATCTCTGTTAATTACTTACTGATAACTATTCACTGTCACTCAACGTCGCCTTCAAAATATTCGATAGCCCGCTGAAATGTTTTGGCTCTCGATTTCTTTCTGGAGATCTCTTTCTGAATTTTTTCCTGGAAGGCTTTTGCAGCATCGTACCCATAATGTGATAACAGGTGGTTCATGGCTATAACCTCCGATATTACAGTAATATTTTTACCGGGTGTGATAGGTAACAGGATATAAGGTATGTCTACATTTAGAATGCTTGCATTTTTTCGGTCTAATCCAGTCCGGTCGATGTCATCAGATTCTTCCCATAAACATAATTCAACGATTACCTCTAACCGTTTTTGATATCGAATAGCACGAATACCAAACATGGAGATAACATCTATTATACCCAGACCGCGAATTTCCATGAAGTGTTTATTCATTTCAGTGGCAGACGCCATCAAAACATTATTTTTTTTGGTCAGAATTACGATATCGTCTCCAACCAGGCGATGGCCACGCTCAACGAGATCAAGAGCCACTTCACTTTTCCCGATCCCGGATTTACCGGCTATGAGAATACCTATTCCATAAACATCCACCATTGAACCATGTACAATCGTCTGAAGCGCAAACTGATCTTCAAGAAAATCCCTAATCAGTAACATGAAACGAGTTGTATTGAAGGATGACCTGAAAATGGGTATGTGCACTTCTGTGGCCATCTCAATTAGCTCATCAGTTAATTCATTGCTATCAGTTAAAAATATAACGGGTACATCAAACTGTATCAGATTCTGAAAGGCCTTTTTCTGCTCTGCCGATGATAATGAATTCAGGTAGTGTTTTTCGGTATTACCGAGTATCTGAATTCGTTTGTACGTAAATAATTCAACAAACCCGGAAAGCGCCAGGCCGGGGCGGTGTAATTCCGCCTCGGTCACATAACGCCTCTTACATGATACTGTTGAATTACATGCCTCCAAATCAACATTAAGTCTTTCTTTTAACTGATCCACCAAATATTCAATGGTGATTTTTTCTTTCTTGGGTATTGGTGGTTGTGAATTAAAAGGCATGTTTTTACCAGGTTATAATTAATAAGTTTTCTGAAAATTTTGCTCTTTATATTTAATAAGCTGTCGTCTGATATTATCTACAGCCTCCGAAATAGCTTGTTCATAGGTCTCCGCCGCCTCACTGGCTGTTAAAAAAGTTCTGGCAACTTTCACTCTAAGCTCCACTTTTTGTGGTTTTTCAGGAGATTCGTTAGGCTCGAAAATGATATCGCAGTCTATCAGTCCATCATAATATTTTTCTAATTTTTCTACGCTGTTTGTGGCGAATTCTTGAAGTCTGTCGCTTGCGGTGAAATGTCTTGCAGTGATTGTTGTGTTCATTATAAACCTCCTGTGTGTCAATTCTAATTATCAGGATTTTGCTCTTGGATGAGCTTTTTCATAAACCTTGCGCAAATGTTCTACACTGGTATGAGTGTAAATTTGAGTTGCACTAAGATTGGCATGACCAAGAAACTCTTTTATTACACGAATATCGGCCCCACGATCCAGCATATGCGTTGCAAAACTGTGTCGTAATACGTGCGGGCTTTTTTGTGTTATTTCACTGGCCATACTGAAAAAATGTTTTACTATACGTTGTATCGCTTTTGGATATATTCTCTTACCTTTTTTAGTTAAAAAAACGGATTTGTAATCATTTTCGTCTGTAGTCGTAGCGTAAAATTTGTTTCGGTTATTCAAATGTAATTTCAAATAATCTGCTGCTTTCTTTCCCATGGGAACAATACGTTCTTTTGCTCCCTTACCCATAATTTTAACCTGATTTTGACGAAAGTCAATGTCTGTGACATTTAAATTTACCATTTCACTTAATCGGATACCGGTACCGTATAAAAGTTCTAGAATAGCTCGCTCCTGAATGCCCCGGGGACTTCCCATATCCACTAAATTCATAATGGTATCAATGTCATCAATACTGATTGTCTGAGGAATCTTTTTCTCTTTTTTGGGTATTATCAGAAACTGTGCGGGATTAAATGTTATATATCCTCTTTTAAAACAGTATTTAAAAAAAGAGCGTGCGGCAGCCGATTTACGTGCAATAGAACTTCGTGCTAATTTTTTATTCGCCAAATCACCCATCCATAAACGCAGTGTATATCTCGTTACTTCATCGATCGCTACATCTTTTTCGTCATCGAAAGTATTCAGGTTTTGTAAGCAAAAAGCATGCAGTTGAAGTAAATCTGTTTCATACGACACGATCGTGTGTTTCGAGGCGTTTTTCTCGATTTTCAAATACTTCAGGTATTTCCCGATCAATTGCTTCATTCTATTATTAATATGTCTATTTGTTTACAAAAAAGAAACGAAAAGGGCGACAATTAGTAACTTTAATTTTAATTAGAATTAAATGGACAGGCATAGCCCCTTTTTTTCACCAGTTACTGTCTATTGGCAATTATATCTCTGGCAATATTTAGTGTGGGAGGATGATTACGAGGAATTAGTTTCAAATTGATATGTAATTGTATTCGAATGCTGCTTATACCTATGGTGAAAATCAGACATTAAGTGAGCCGCTTCCGCTGATTCCTCCGCTTCACGTTATTGTAGGCCTCATTTATGATAAAACCAAATATAGCATAGATTGCAATATGGATTATGCTACAAAACAAGATAGAATTGTGAAGAAGACGTCTCCGGAGGATATGGCGCATGACTTAATTTTAAAGCATCATCACCGTTTTTATCGGGTTTCAGGTTACTATGTGTTATGGAAAATATCCTTAACCGTTATTATCACAATCACTTGCGTTATGGAAACTTACCGAACCCATGGAGGGGTATTTATATGACATTGCGAGCAATTTGGTAGACCATTAAAGCCGGGTATGAGAGGATCCGGTTTTAAGTTTTATACTACGCCCTTTCCAGTTGACATTTCGCTTCAATAGATAATCTGTAACAGACAGTATGCCAAGGTATTGAAACCACAACACTCCCAGAGGATGAGAAAAAGCATACCATTTATTCCATTTGAACCAGTCTGCTAATAAAATGCGTTGGAATAAAGTAAGTGCCAGAACCAGGAATGAAAGGGAAAGAATTATTTGATGTGACGAAATTAGTCCGTATACAAAGAGTACTACGGGCAGTATATACATTATGATATGAAACATACCTGCTAATACGAATAAGAAAATATTATAATGAAATCCTGCAAGAAAATTTTTCCTAAAACCATCCTGTATTTCGTGTCTATTGTTGTACATTCTACAATAAAATGAACCAATACCATGAAACATTCGTAGTCTAAAGCCGGATCGTTTTATAATTCTTGATAATTCAACATCTTCAACTATTTCATGCTTAACGACTTCATGTCCACCTATTTTTTGATAGACATCTTTGCTGAATGCAATGAACTGTCCA